>JBJMLD010000059.1:0-6314 GCA_045805545.1 Solirubrobacteraceae bacterium
ACGATCGTCGATCGCAAGAAGGAGCTGATCATCAACGCCGCCGGCAAGAACATGTCTCCGGCGAACATCGAGCAGCAGCTCAAGCAGGGCAGCCCGCTGATCGGACAGGCGGTCGCGGTCGGCGACGGACGGCCGTACAACGTCGCGCTGATCGTGCTCGATCCCGACGCCGCGGCGGTCTTTGCCGCGCAGCATCGGCTCCCCGATGCGTCGGTCGAGGCGATGGCCGCCGACGAGCGCGTGCTGGCGGAAGTGGCGGCCGGCGTCGAGCGCGCGAACTCCCACCTCAGCCGGGTCGAGCAGATCAAGCGCTTCAAGCTGCTGGCGAACGACTGGCCGCCGGCCGGCGACGAGCTGACGCCGACGATGAAGCTCAAGCGCCGCTCGATCGCGGCCAAGTACGCGGCCGAGATCGACGCGCTGTACGCCTGATCGACCGAGCAATCACGACTGGTAGTCTTCGCGGACGCATGGCATTCCGCCTCGACCTTCGACTTCTTCTCCTCCCCCCTCGGGGGGAATAGCGCGTGGGCGGCCGCACGTAGCCGCGAAACCAGCACCGAGAAGAAGCGAAGTCCGAGACACTTAGGAGTGACATGCACCAACCCGAAGACCCCAACCGAGTACTGATCTTCGACACGACGCTGCGTGACGGCGAACAGTCGCCCGGCATCTCGCTGAACACGCAGGAGAAGCTGGAGCTGGCGCAGCAGCTCGCGCGGCTGGGTGTCGACGTGATCGAGGCAGGGTTCCCGATCACCTCACCGGGCGACTTCGAAGCCGTGCAGGCGATCGCGCGGACGGTGGAGGGGCCGGTCATCGCCGGGCTGGCCCGGACCCATGTGGCCGACATCGACGCGGCCTGGAACGCGGTGCGCGATGCCGGCCGCCCACGCATCCACACGTTCATCTCGACCTCCGACATCCACATCCGCTACCAGCTGCAGAGCACGCGCGAGGACGTCAAGGGGCAGGCTCGCGCTGCCGTGGCCCACGCCAAGCAATACGTCGACGACGTCGAGTTCTCGCCCATGGACGCAACCCGGGCCGACGTCGAGTTCACGGCCGAGGTGTGCCAGATCGCCATCGACGAAGGCGCGACGACGATCAACATCCCCGACACCGTCGGCTACACGATGCCGCACGAGTACACCGAATATCTGAACAAGCTCTACAGCTACGTGCCCGATCTGCGCGGCGTCGTGCTCTCGGTCCACTGCCACGACGACCTAGGGCTGGCCGTGGCCAACTCGTTCGCCGGCCTGCTGGCGGGCGCGCGCCAGGTCGAGGGGGCGATCAACGGGATCGGCGAGCGCGCCGGGAATGCCTCGCTGGAAGAGCTGATCATGCTGCTGCACACACGGCGTGCCGACGTCGGGCTGTACACCGAAGTGGTGACGCGGGAGATCGCCCGCACGTCCCGGCTCGTCTCCCGGCTGACCGGTTACGCGGTGCAGCCGAACAAAGCCGTCGTCGGGCGCAACGCGTTCGCCCACGAATCGGGCATCCACCAGGACGGCGTGCTGAAGGAGCGCACGACCTACGAGATCATGGACGCGACGACTGTCGGACTGGAGGCCAACTCGATCGTCCTCGGCAAGCACTCCGGCCGCCACGCACTGCAGCAGGCGCTGTCCGAGCTGGGCTTCGAGGTGACCGGGCAGAACTTGAACACCGCGTTCAAGCGCTTCAAGGAGATCGCGGACAAGAAGAAGCAGGTCACGGCGCTCGATCTCGAGGCGCTCCTGACCGACGAGCTCCGTGAGGAGCTGGTCGCCTACTCGCTCGAGTGGTTCGACGTGGAGGCATCCTCGCGCCGGCCGCCCCACGCGACGGTCGGGATCCGGACCCCGGAGGGGGAGGAGATCACCGGCTCGTTCACCGGCGACGGCCCGGTCGACGCGATCTTCCGCGCCATCAACGCCGCCATCGGGGCCGACGCCCGGCTCCGGGAGTTCCACGTCAACGCGGTGACCGGCGGCCAGGACGCCTTGGGCGAGACCTCGGTCGTCCTCGAGGTCGGCGGGGTGACCGGCGCGGGCCAGGGCGTCTCGACCGACATCCTGGAGGCGGCAGGCCGGGCGTACGTGCGGGCGGTGTCGAACGCGCTGGCGCGCCGGAGCATCGCGGCGGAGGCCGAGGCGGCCACCGAGGAGGCGGCCACCCGGGCCGCGTTGCGCGCCCCGTAGCGCGGCGTGCGCATCGCTGGTCGCTAGGCGGCGCTGCGGGCGAGGGCCAGGCCCTGACGGAACCCGGCGGCCAGCACCCGCTCGCGCGGCTCGCGGTCCATGAAGTCCTCGCCCATGGTCGCCGCCGATTCCAGATTCGGGGCCACCGTCTGAACGGCGGCGCCGCGCCGGCGCAGGGCCATGGCCTCCAGCGAGACGGCCGTCCGGGCCACGTTGCGGACGACGGCGAGCAGGCTGTGCGACCCGGTCAGGCTGGCCGTCGGGTTCAGGCACAGCACGTGGGTGTCGCGCCCGGCCGGTGCCGCGTCGAGATTTGTCGCGCTCCAGACGCCGCCGTCGACGTATTCCCGGCCGGCGATCCTGACCGGCGCGAACAGCCACGGCACGCTGCACGAAGCCGCGACGGCTTCGCCGACGCCGGCGCGCGGAGCCCGCGGGCTTCCGAACACGACGCGCCGGCCTGTCTGGCGGTCGACTCCGGTGACCCGCAGGCGCCCGTCGAAGCGCGCGCCTGAGCTCTCGATCGATAGGCGGAGATGGTCGAGCGTGGTCTGCGGGCGCGGTAGGCGGCGGAGCATCGCGCCGCGGACTAGCGCGCCGCCCGGGGCCGAGAGCCCCAGCGCCAGTGGCGCGAACGACGCACCGGCGGCGAGCGCCCAGGCGCCGGCACGGCGGGCGGCATCCAGCGCCACGGTGGCCAGGCTGCTCGCCGGCTGCGGGCGCGCCGGCTCGATCTCGGCCCCGAGCTCGCTCGGACGGCGCGGCGACTGGCCGGCCGCGAGATGGGCGGCGACGATCGCGCCGGCGGAGGTGCCGACGAACGCTTCGCAGCGCCGCAGATCGAACCCGGTCTCATCCTCCAGTCCCGCCAGGACGCCGGTCATCCACGCTTCGCCGAGCACTCCGCCGCCGCCGAGAACGAGTACGTCGGGGCGCGTGAGCATCGGTTCTCAGCGTAGTAAGTCAGCGCTTCGCCAGCCCACAGCCGCGCGCGGCTCCGGCGGCCGCGTATGTGATAACGTACGTTTGTATGGCGGTGGCCGTCGACGCGCTGATTTCTCCTCGGGCACTTGGTGCTCGCGTCAAGGCCCTGCGCGAGGCCATGTCGCTGTCGCTGCGCGACCTGGCAGAGCGCTCCGGCGTGAGCGCGCCGATGCTCAGTCAGGTCGAGCGAGGGGAGACGAGCCCCACGCTCCAGGTGGCCGGACGGATCGCTGCGGGTCTCGACTTACGACTCAGCCAATTGCTGCGCCTCGACGAGGACGGTGCTGTCTCGATCGTGCGACGCGGCGAGCGACGCAAGGGGCCAGGCGGCGCCCGGGGCCATGGCCACCTGTACGAAATCCTTACGCCTCCACTGCCCGGTCAGCGAGCGGAGCTCTCTCGCCACACCCTGGCTCCGGGTGCCGTAACCGGCGGCCCGGGCGACCCACCCATGCACGAGCCTGGCAGCCGCGAGACCGCACTGGTCGAGTCCGGCGCCGTCGTGCTGGTTTGCGACGGCGAGGCGCATCACCTGGGCACCGGCGACACCGTGACGTTTGACGCCGACCTGCCCCACCACTTCGAGAACCCCGGAGAAGCGCAGGCCGTGTTGCTGGCGGTGGTCAGCGCCGGCCTAAGAAGGAGTTGACACATGTCCGAGACCCTGTTCGACAAGATCTGGAACCGCCACGAGGTAGCCCCCGGCCTGCTCTACATCGACCTGCACCTGGTGCACGAGGTGACCAGCCCGCAGGCCTTCGACGGTCTCCGGCTGGCCGGCCGCAAGGTCCGCCGTCCCGACCGCACGCTGGCCACGGCCGACCACAACGTCCCGACCGACGGCACGCCGGTGGCGCAGCGGATCAAGGACGAACTGTCCCGGGTGCAGGTTCAGACGCTCGAGCGCAACTGCGAGGAATTCGGGATCCCGGTCTACTCGCTCGGGTCAGAGCATCAGGGCATCGTTCACGTCATCGGGCCGGAGCTCGGGGTCACCCAGCCCGGGATGACGATCGTCTGCGGTGACTCGCACACGGCCACCCACGGGGCGTTTGGCGCGCTCGCCTTCGGCATCGGCACGAGCGAGGTCGAGCACGTGCTGGCGACCCAGTGCCTCGTGCAGTCGAAGCCGAAGTCGATGCGGATCCGCTATGAGGGTTCGCTTGGGTTCGGCGTCACGGCCAAGGATCTGATCCTGGCCACGATCGGGCAGATGGGGGGGGCCGGCGCCGTCGGTCATGTGGTCGAGTACGCCGGGCCGGCGATCGAGTCGCTGTCGATGGAAGGTCGGATGACGGTCTGCAACATGACGATCGAGGGCGGCGGTCGGGCCGGCATGATCGCGCCCGACGACACGACGTTTGAATGGGTGATCGGGCGTCCCGCGGCTCCGAAGGAGGTTCCCGATGAGTGGCGCGCCCTGCGCACCGACGACGACGCGACGTTCGACCGGGAGATAGTCGTGGACGCGGACGCACTCAGCCCGATGGTCACCTGGGGAACGAACCCGGGGATGGTCATTCCGGTCACCGAGGCCGTGCCCGAGCCGGCGAGCGATCAGGACGAGCGCGCGCTGGAGTACATGGGCCTTGCGCCCGGGACGCCGATGGAGGAGGTCAAGCTGGATCGCGTGTTCATCGGATCGTGCACCAACTCGCGTATCGGCGATCTGCGCGCCGCCGCCGCCGTGATCGACGGTCGGCGCGTGTCCAGCGACGTCTACGCGATGGTCGTGCCCGGCTCTCAGCAGGTCAAGGCGCAGGCCGAGCGCGAAGGCCTCGACGAGGTGTTCCGGCGCGCCGGGTTCGATTGGCGAGGTGCCGGCTGCTCGATGTGCCTGGGCATGAATCCCGACATCGCCGCCCCGGGCGAGCGCGTCGCGTCGACGTCGAACCGTAACTTCGAGGGTCGCCAGGGCCGGGGCGCGCGCTCGCACCTGGTGTCGCCGCAGATGGCCGCGGCAGCGGCGATCGAGGGCAGGTTCACCGACATCCGCAACTGGGGAGAGGGACGCTGATCATGCGTGCAATCGAGACCATCACCGGGCGTGTTTCGGTGCTGAACCGCGACGACGTCGACACCGACCAGATCATCCCGAAGCAGTTCCTCAAGCGCGTCGAGCGCACCGGGTTCGGTGAGTACCTCTTCTTCGACTGGGCCAAGGAGCCCGGCTGGGAGCTGCCGAAGAATCCGATCCTCGTCGCCGGGCGCCACTTTGGCTGCGGCTCGAGCCGCGAGCACGCGCCATGGGCGCTCGAGGACTACGGCTTTCACGCCATCATCGCGCCGAGCTTCGCCGACATCTTCCGCTCGAACTGCACGAAGATCGGCCTGCTCCCGGTGGAGCTACAGGCTTCGGACTGCGAGGCGATCGCCGAGGCGGCGGAGGCGCAGGTCGACCTGGCGGGTCAGGAGGTGCGCTGGCCCGGGGGGTCCGCGCGCTTCGAGATCGATGCCGAGATCAAGCACCGCCTGTTGAACGGCCTCGATGACATCGCCCTGACGTTGGAGCAGAACGACGCGATTGACGAGTTTGAGAGCGGCCGGGAGCGCACCGGGCCCGTGACGACGGCGCTATGAGCCCGAGCACGCGCGACTGGGACGCCGCTACCTACCACCGCGTCTCCGACATCCAGTTCACCTGGGCGCTCGAGCAGCTCGAGCGGCTCGAGCTGAGCGGCGATGAAGTCGTGGCCGACGCGGGATGCGGCTCGGGACGCGTGACCGCGCTGCTGGCCGACCGGGTCCCGCGAGGCCGCGTGTACGGCGTCGACGCGGCGCCGTCGATGGCGACACACGCGCAGGAAGCGCTGGGAGATCGAGCGACGATCTTCTGCCAGGACCTGATCGAGCTCGCGCTGCCCGAGCCCGTCGACGCGATCTTCTCCAACGCCACATTTCACTGGATCCCCGATCACGACGCGCTGTTCGCGGCGCTGTTTGCGACGCTCAAGCCCGGCGGCCAGCTGGTGGCACAGTGTGGCGGGCAGGGGAACATCGATCGCTTCCGGGTGCTGGCCGACGAGGTGGCTTTCGCCGTGCCGTTTGCGCGGTTCTTTGCCGACTGGCGGGGGCCGTGGAACTACGCCGGTGACGTTGAGACGGCCGCGCGGCTGGAGCGGGCGGGTTTTGTCGACGTCC
>JBJMLD010000060.1:0-11175 GCA_045805545.1 Solirubrobacteraceae bacterium
CGCCGGCGATCTCTCGGACGGGTGGCCGGTGGTGCGCGCGCCGGCGGTCGAGTGCTCGGAGCCTGAGGACGAGCTCTTGGAGCTCGAAGGGCTTCGTGAGGTAGTCGTCCGCGCCGAGCCCGAAGCCGGAGGCCTTATCGTCGAGCCGGTCGGCGGCGGTGAGCATGAGGATCGGCATGCCGCTGCCGGAGGCGACAATGCGCTTGGCGATCTCGTCGCCGGAGGGTCCCGGTATGTCTCGGTCCAGCACGGCGATGTCGTAGGCGTTGACGCTCAGCAGCTCCACGGCCGCCTCTCCGTCACCTGCGATGTCCGCCGCGATCGCTTCCAGGCGCAGGCCATCGCGGATGGCTTCGGCCATATACGGCTCGTCCTCAACGATCAACACACGCATGCCCTCGATGCTGTCAGCTGGAACATATCGTCGGCATATCGAAAACCAAATACGTGCCGGCAACACCACGCTGCCTTCAATGGCGGCGTGAGCTACAGCCAACCAGCACGAACCGCGACCCGCCGTAGCCAATCGGCCATCTACGGCCGCCGGCGTCGCCGCGCGCTGCTCGTCGCGGTGCTCGCCCTCCTCGCCGCCACGGCGTTCGCGGCCCCCGGCCACCTGCTGGGTGGCGCGGACCGCAGCTCTCCACTCAGCAATAACGGCCACAACTCGCTACTCGACGGCCAGGGGAGCGCCTACGTGTCGACGGGCGGATGGCCTCTTCGCGGACAGGGGGCGTACGTGCTGGGCGAAGGCCGCCCGGCGGTAAGCCCGCATCAGCAAGTGGTCCCGATCGCCAGCGTGGCAAAGGTGATGACCGCCTACCTCGTGCTCAAGCACTACCCGCTGCATGCGAGCGACAGCGGCCCTCTGTTCGAAGTTGGTCAGGACGATGTCGTGGACACCGAGACGAGGCGCCGCGAGGGTCAGTCGGTTGTCGATGTCCGCGCCGGGGAGCAGCTGACCGAGCGGGCGGCGCTCATGGCGATCCTGTTGCCGTCCGCGAACAACATCGCGGAGCTCGTGGCGCGTGAGGTGTCCGGCAGCGTCCCCTCGTTCGTCGCTGAGATGAACCACACCGCGCACGTGCTAGGGATGTCTCACACGACCTACACCGATCCAAGCGGATACGACGACGGCACAGTCTCGACACCTCTGGATCAGCTGCGTTTGGCGCAGCTGGTTGCCAAGGACGAAACGCTGGCGGACATGATGGCCACCCGCAGCTACTGGCTGCCGGTCGCCGGGCAGGTGACCAACACCGACACCCTTCTCGGCCATGACGGGTTCGTTGGCATGAAGACCGGGTCAGACGAGGCGGCCGGCGGATGCTTGATGTTCCGGGCCGTGTGGCCGACCGAGAGCGGCAACGTGACCCTGATCGGCGTGGTGCTCGGGCAGCGAGGCGGCAACCTCATCACCGCGGCGCTGGAGTCGGCCGAGCAGCTGGCCGACCACCTCGGATCACACGCAGCAATCCCTCACACACCCAGCGACCTCCCGACGCCTTGACGGAAAGCATGATTCGCAGCGAATCGGCACTAACCGCGGCACGCCGGACGCGATCGCCGGCGTCCTCGTCCTCCTCCGCCGCCCAGCCAATGGGAATCACGATCTATGGGTGTGGACAGGATGAAGCCGCGTTGTTTGAAGAAATCGCGCCTCGCTTCGGCGTCGTGCCAACCATCACGGCGGCACCGCTATCTGAGGTCAACATTGAGTTGGCACTCGGAAACCGATGCGTGAGCATCGCTCACAAGACGCAAGTCACGAACGCCACGCTCCTTGCCCTCAGCGAAGCCGGCGTGACGTATATCTCCACAAGAAGCGTCGGTTGCAATCACATTGACGTCAACTACGCGGAGAGCGTGGGCATCTCCGTAGAAACCGTCGCCTACTCGCCCGACAGCGTGGCTGACTACACGCTGATGCTGATGCTGATGGCGGTGCGACATGCCAAGTCTGTGATCAGACGTGTAGACGTTCATGACTACCGATTGCACGACGTACGAGGCAGGGAGCTACGCGACCTGACCATCGGCGTGGTTGGAACGGGACGCATCGGACGCGCGGTTGTCGATCGGCTGCGGGGGTTTGGCTGCCGGGTGCTCGCGTATGACATTCGGCCCAAGAGTTCTGCTCACTACGTGACTCTCGGTGCGTTGATCGAGCAGAGCGACGTCGTGACGCTTCATACGCCACTCACCGCGGACACGCACCACCTGCTCGATCGCCGTCGTCTCGAGCGGATGAAACACGGCGCCGTGATAGTCAACACCGGCCGCGGCGCGCTCATCGATAGCGAAGCACTTGTCAGCGCCCTGGAACGCGGCAGATTGGGCGGCGCAGCGCTGGACGTCCTCGAAGAAGAGGACGGGATCTTCTACGCCGACTGCAGCGACGGTCCCATCGACAACCAGCTGTTGATGCGGCTGCACAAGCTGCCGACCGTTCTCATCAGCCCGCACACCGCGTACTACACGGACCACGCGCTGCGCGACACGGTCTCGAATTCCCTTACCAACTGCGTGAACTTTGCGGCAAGGGATCAGCATGCATAGATTGAGGGTCGGGATCATCTTCGGCGGCTGTTCCGAAGAACATCCGATCTCCGTCAAATCGGCGCAAGAGGTGGCACGGCACCTCGATAGCGCCAAGTACGAGCCGTTCTACGTCGGGATCACGACGCGCGGCGCGTGGAAGCTTTGCGACGGCCCGGATGCAGGTTGGGAGAACGGCGCCGGCCGTCCGGTCATGCTGTCGCCGGACAGAGGCGTCCACGGGTTGCTCGCCTTGGAGGAGGGCCCGCCCGCCGGATACGAAGCCATCAGCCTGGACGTGGTGTTGCCGGTTCTACACGGCAAGCTTGGCGAGGACGGCGCGATGCAGGGCCTGCTGGAGCTCTCCGGCATTCCCTACGCAGGCTGCGACATCCAAAGCTCTGCCCTGTGCATGGACAAGTCCCTGGCGTACATGGTCGCCAGATCCGCGGGGATCGCGACGCCGAATTTCTGGACCGTGACGGCGAACGAGGACATTGACGGCGACCAGTTCACCTATCCCGTCTTTGTGAAGCCGGCCCGCTCGGGTTCGTCATTCGGCGTCAGCAAGGCGTCTGGCAAAGAAGAGCTGCCGAGTGCCCTGCAGGCAGCAGGACAGTACGACTCGAAAGTGCTGATCGAGGAGGCTGTCGTCGGCAGCGAGGTCGGATGTGCCGTCTTGGGCAACGATCTGGATCTGATTGCCGGCGAGGTCGATCAAATCGCACTGTCTCACGGGTTCTTCAGGATCCATCAGGAGATCGAGCCGGAACGCGGCTCCGACAACGCGACCGTGATCGTTCCCGCAGATATCTCGGAAGATTCACGCTCGCTCGTTCAGGAGACTGCAAAGGCTGTCTATCGCGCCTTGGGATGCAGGGGACTGGCGCGGGTGGACATGTTCCTAACCGACGATGGGCAAGTCGTCCTCAACGAGGTCAACACGTTGCCGGGTATGACGTCCTACAGCCGGTACCCGAGAATGATGGCGGCCGCAGGATTGCCGTTTGCCGAGGTGATCGACCGAATGGTGTCGCTGGCGCTGGCGGGAAGCGGACCGTGAACGGCGATTTCGTCTTTGTCGACGAGTTCGTATCCGGCATACGCTGGGACGCGAAGTATGCGACGTGGGACAACTTCACCGGCAAACCGGTGGACGGATATCTGGCCAATCGCGTCGTCGGCACGAGGGCGTTGTGCGCCGCCCTGGAAGGAGCGCGCGACCAAGCCGCATCCCTTGGCTTCGGCTTGCTCCTGTGGGATGGCTATCGCCCGGGGCGCGCCGTGGACCATTTCCTGCGGTGGGCGCGGCAGCCGGAGGATGGCCGGACGAAGCGCCGGCACTATCCCAACATCAGCAGAGCCGAGCTGTTCGAAAAGGGGTATGTGGCCGCGAAGTCAGCCCATACTCGGGGCGGCACCGTTGACTTGACGCTCTATCACCTGGCCACCGGTGAGCTTGCTCGCATGGGCGGTGGTTATGACTTGATGGATGCCGTCTCGCATCATGGGGCACGAGGAATAGCACCGGGCGCAGCCCGGAACCGGCGATCCCTCCGCGCTCTCATGGAGGCCTGTGGGTTTCGCTCATACGAATGCGAGTGGTGGCATTACACGCTCACAGACGAGCCGTATCCGGACACGTATTTTGATTTTCCCATCACGTCTGCGAGGCAGCCACTCTGGAGTGACGTGTGCGCTGCTTGACGTCGGAACTGACAGCTCATGTGGGCGGCGACCTGGTTGGGCCCGATGTCAGCGTCGAAGGGGCGAGCATCGACTCGAGGACGATCCAACCCGGGCAGCTCTACGTCCCCATCGTGGCCGAGCGCGACGGCCACGCCTTCATCCCGGCGGCGCTCGAGGCCGGCGCGCCGGCCTACCTCACCGCGCAGGAGCCGGTCGGCGGGACGGCGATCCGCGTCCGCGACACCGCCGCCGCACTGCTCCGCCTCGGGGAGTTGGCCCGCAGCCGGGTCGGCGGCGCAATCGGCATCACAGGTTCGGTGGGCAAGACCACAACCAAGGACCTGCTGGCCCGGTGTCTGGCCTCGACGTTCCATACCGCCGCGAGTGAGCGTTCCTTCAACAACGAGCTGGGCCTCCCCTTGACGCTGCTTGGCGCGCCGGACGGTGCGCAGTGGGTGGTGCTCGAGATGGGGGTCCGGCGTGTGGGGGACATCGAGCGGCTGGCCGAGGTCGCGAGGCCCGACGTCGGCATCGTGACCAGCGTCGACATGGCGCACGTGGAGTACTTGGGCGACCTCGATGGCGTGGCCCGCGCCAAGGGCGAGCTCGTGGCTGCCTTGCCATCATCGGGTCTGGCCGTTTTGAACGTCGATGACCCCCGGGTCCGAGACATGGCGTCGCTCAGCGCGTGCCCCGTGCTGGGGTATGCGGTGGATGCCGACGCCGACGTGCGGGCCGATAACGTCAGACTCGATTCCGAGCTGCGTGCCCGGTTTCGCCTGTCATCGCCGTGGGGGCAGGCCGAGGTCCGGCTGGCGCTCCACGGCATGCATCAGGTCGCCAACGCGCTGGCCGCGGCGACGGTCGCACTGTGGTGTGGGGTCCCTCTCGACACCGTGGCCGCGGCCCTGGAGGCGAGCCAAGGCTCGCCCTGGCGGATGGAGGTCCGTCACGTGGCTGACGGCCCCGTGCTGATCGTCGACTGTTTCAACGCCATCCCCGCATCGGCCGAGGCGGCCGTGCGGTCACTGGCCGCGTTGCCGGGCGAACGTAAGCTGGCACTCCTCGGGGTGATGGCCGAGCTGGGGGACCGCAGCGAATCCGAGCATCGCCGGATCGCTCTCGTGGCGGAGGA
Organism: Solirubrobacteraceae bacterium; assembly: GCA_045805545.1. Lineage (GTDB taxonomy): Bacteria > Actinomycetota > Thermoleophilia > Solirubrobacterales > Solirubrobacteraceae > Palsa-465. The sequence continues at coordinate 5,363 of JBJMLD010000060.1, forward strand.
GCTCGGGATCGAGGTGGTGGGATACGACACCGGGCTCTATGGGGAGGCGTACGTGACGGGTGTCGACGAGGCTGTCGCCTTGTTGCGCACGATGGGCCCTGGTGACGCAGCGCTCGTCAAGGGCAGCCGCGTGGCCCGACTCGAGGAGGTGGTCCGCGCCTACTTCGAGCGCGCGGACGGACCTTTGCTCACTCCGGACACGTATCACCGGGGTATCGAAAAACGCATACGCGCCGGCAACAGTACGTCCCCTTGAATTGCTCCATGACCTACAGCACACCAGCAGAACGCACTACCGAGGAGATGGCCAAGACTGTGGCGGACGAAGGCTGGTCCGTGGTCGGAGTACTCGACAGACGCCTATCTCGCCGGCTGCTTCGGGCGGTGGACGAGGTGGCAGCCCGGTCCCCCGAGGCCAGCACCGCGGGCCAGCTTCACCAACTGTCAGGCTTGGCCCAGCACCCCGATCTGGCAGCGGTCGTCGACTGGCCGCCGCTCTTGGCGCTGGCGGTCGAGCTTCTCTCGCCCAACGTCTACATCAACCACTCCCACCTGGACGTCCACCCGCCTCACCCGCCCACCGGTGCTCACCGCTGGCATCGTGACAATGGCCTGATGGGCCGGGACATGCGCCTGCTCTGGCGCGACCAGCCGAGGGTAACCCTGAAGGTCGCGATTTACCTGACAGACGTCGAATGTCCAGACGACGGCGCGCTGGAAGTGGTACCTCGCAGTCACCTCGACACGGAGTCGCGTTATCCCACGGAGGAACAGCCCGACGGAGTGCCCATCCTCGGGCCCGCCGGCACCGTCGCCGTTTTCGACGCGCGACTCTGGCACCGCCGACGCGACAATCTCGGCACTCGAATTCGACGCGCCATGTTCATGGCGTACAGCTACCGGTGGCTGACCTCGCGCGATACCCCGTTTGAGAACGTGCCGGAGTGGGCCGGCCTGCCTCCGATCCGCCGACAGCTGCTCGGCGACCAGACGGTCGACCCGTTCTACTGGGCCTCCGGTGAACTACCGCTCGATCCCCGCTCTACGGGCATCCTTGAGGCCGCATGACTCGGGCGGCCGGCGAAACGTCGCCGCTGTACGAGCGCGTCGCGGTCGCCCTGAGCGAGTCCGATGAGGCGCTGCGCGCCATCGAGGCGGCGCCGACGCGCAACCGGCACCCCACCGTGATCCTGGCGGCGCTGCACTACCTCGCCCTCGCCGGACGCGCCCCGACGCTTGCCGCGGCCTATGCCGCGGGGGACGGTGACGCTGCCGCTGACGCGGCGGTCGACACGCTGCGTGAAATGACCGACTCGGTGCTGGCCATTGCCGCACGCCGGCGGCCGCGGACCCACGAGACCGGACACTATGCCGTGCTGTATCCGGCGATTGCCGAGGCGGCGCGCCGGACAGGCGCGGACGCGGTTGGGCTGATCGACGTGAACTGTTCGGCGGGGCTCAATCTCAGCGTCGATCGCGTTGGCATCACCTATAGCAACGGACAATCGCTGGGCGACCCGTCATCTGCGGTGCAGCTGTCGTCGTCGATCGTGGGAGACCGGCCTGTCCCGACACGAGCGATACCCGAGATCGTCGCGCGGATCGGCATCGACCTCGACCCGGTAGACCTCACCGATCCGGATGACGCCCGGTGGTTGCGCGCTTGCCTGTGGCCGGATCAGCCCGAGCGCCTCGCGCGGCTCGAGGCGGAGATGGCGTTGGCGGCGACGGACCCTCCGCTGTTGCTGCAAGGCGACGCCGTCGAGGTGCTGCCCGATGCCTTCGCCCGCGTGCCCGCAGACGCGTTGCCGGTCGTCACGACGACGTGGGCACTGTCGCGCTTGGCGCTCGAGAGCCGACTGCGCTTCCTGCAACGCCTAGACGAAGCGGCGGCTGGGCGGGCAGTGGCGTGGGTGTCGGCCGAAGGGGTCGGAGTCGCGCCGGCGATCCCGACACTTGGCGACCGCCCCGCCTTTGGGCACAGCATCATCGGCTTGGCGGTGGTCGACCGGACGGCTCTGCGCGCCGCGGCAGTCGGCCTCTGCTGGTCACGAGGCCGCTGGCTGGCGTGGCTGGCTGACCTCGAGTAGCACCTGCTCACGCCCCAAGCCCTGACTTCGAGGCCTCCGAGCACCTCAAACCGCGTAGCCTCACAGGCGGTGGCCATGTCGAGGAGGAGGAGCAATGGCAGACGTCGTGCTGTGCGAGATCGGTGACGACGGCGTTGCGGTGTTGACGCTGAACCGGCCCGACCGGCTGAACGCGTGGACATACCCGATGCAGCTGGCCCTGTTTGACCTGCTCGAGCAGTGTGCGGCGGATGAGCGCGTGAGGGCGATCGTCGTGACCGGCGCCGGGCGTGGGTTCTGCCCGGGCGCCGATATGGAGGATCTGAGCGCGCTGTCGGCACCGGGCTCAAACAGCGCAACCGACGCCCGGGCCGCGCGCCACGATGACCGGCCGATCACGTTCGCCACGACGATCCCGAAGCCGGTCATCGCGGCGATCAACGGGGCATGCGCGGGGCTCGGCCTCGCCTTCGCGCTCACGTGTGACATCCGGATCTGCGCGGCGAGCGCCAAGCTGACCACCGCCTTCTCACGTCGCGGACTGGTGGCCGAGCACGGAACGTCATGGTTCCTCCCCCGGCTGGTCGGCCCAGCACGCGCGCTGGACCTTCTCCTCTCGGGCCGTGTCGTGCGAGGAACCGAGGCGGCCGAACTCGGGCTCGTCAACGAGGCGGCCCCGGATGAGCGGGTGCTCGAGGTGGCATTGGAATACGCCCGCGACGTCGCCGCCAACGCCTCGCCCGCGAGCGTGGCGACGATCAAGCGGCAGGTCTATGCAGACCTCACGCGACCGCTGGACGAGGCGCTGAACGACGCCAACCGGCTGATGGTGGAGTCGTTCTCCGGTTCGGACTTCACCGAAGGCGTTCAGAGCTTCCTCGAGCGCCGGCCGCCGCATTTCGCTCCGCTTGACGCTCCGCGGCCGGAACGGGTGGCCAACTGAGCAGACGGCCCGAGTTACTCGAGCGCGAGCTCGAGCTGGAGGCTGTCGACGGCCTGATCGGCGCCGTCGGCAGCGGGCGGCTGCTGGCGATCGAGGGTCCGCCGGGGATCGGTAAGACGGCGCTGTTGGCGGAGGCGAGGGAGCGTGGCCGCGCTGCCGGGCTGCGCGTGCTGGGTGCGCGTGGTTCGCAGCTCGAGCGCTCGTTCTCGTACGGCATTGTCCGGCAGCTGTTCGAACCCTTGCTGGCGGCCGAAAGTGCCGACGGCCGTGCCGGCCTGCTCGCCGGGGCGGCTGTGCTCGCGGCGCCCGTATTTGACCCGGCGCAGGTTGTCGGCGACCCGGTGGGGGATTCGTCGCTGGCGACCGTGCACGGGCTGTACTGGTTGGTCGCGAACCTCGCCGAGCAGGGGCGCGTGCTGCTCGTCGTCGACGATCTGCAGTGGACTGATCTCGCCTCGCTGCGCTGGCTGGCGTATCTCCTGCCGCGGATCGAGGGGCTCGAGGTGTCGGTGCTGGCCGGCCTGCGGCAGACCGATCCCGGAGAAGGTCGGGCGCTCGTCGACCAGATCGTCTCGGACCCAGTCGCGGCGGTCGTGACGCCGGCACCGCTCAGTCTCGATGCGACGGCGCGGGTGGTGCGCGACAGCCTGTCGACGGACCCCGACGACGCCTTCTGCGCCGCGTGTCGTGAGGAGACCGGCGGCAATCCGCTTCTCCTGCGGGAGCTCGTGCACGGCATCGACGCCGAGGAACTCGCGCCGGTCGGTGGCAACGCCGACCCCCTGCACCGGATTGCGGCACGCGCGGGATCCAGGACTGTCTCGCTGCGGCTTGCGCGGCTCCCGCGCGAGGCAACGAGCCTGGCCGAAGCCGTCGCGGTGCTGGGCGACGATGCCGATCCGCGGCTGGCGGCCGCACTCGCCGGCCTGGATGGACAGGCCGCATCCGAAGCGGCGGGCGCGCTGGCGCGAGTCGAGGTGTTGGGTCCGCCGGAGGCGGAGCGGCTGAGTTTCGTGCACCCTTTGATGCGAGCGGCGGTATATGAGTCGATCGCGCCGGACGAGCGGCGTCGTGCGCACGGCCGCGCGGCCTGGCTGCTGCGCGATGTTGAGGCGGATCCTGAGCGCGTTGCCGCCCACCTGTTGTGCAGTCCGCCGAGTGGGGAGGCGGAGGTCGTCGCGACGTTGCGTGAGGCAGCGCGCCGGGCCAGTTTTCGCGGGGCGTCTGAGAGCGCCGTCGCGTACCTGCGCCGCGGGCTCGCCGAGCCGCCGCCGGTAGCGGCACGCGCCGATTTGCTCGCTGAGCTCGGCGCGGTTGAGGCGTACGTGGACGGCGACGCGGCGATCGAGCATCTGCGCGGAGCCCACGAGCTGATCGACGAGCCGGTCCGCCGGGCTCAGATCGCACTGCTACTGGGCCGGCAACTGTTCCTGCTGCGCGATGAGGAGGCAGACGCCGTCTACACCGGAGCACTCGAGGAGCTGGGCGGTGCCGACGCCGAGCTTGCGCATCAGCTCGAGGCCGGGCTAATCCACAGTGGGCTGTTCATGCCGTCTCGGCACGAAGGGGCCAGCGCGCGGCTGGGGCGGAGCCGTGGTCGAATCGAGGGCCGGACGGTAGGCGAGAAGTTGTTGCTGTCGGTCCTTGCCCTGCACGACGCGGTAACGGGAGCAGCGAGCGCTGAGGTTGTCCCGATCGCGCGCCGAGCGCTCGCGGGCGGGGCGCTGTTGCGCGCAGACGTCTCGGGTGCGGTACTCCCGCTCTGCACAGTCCTCGCGATGGCGGACCTTGACGAGGTTCTGCTCGTGTTCGAGGAGGCGCTGGCGGAGGCGCATCGCCGCGGCTCGACGTTCGACTTCGCCGCGGTCAAGGTCTTTCGCGCGCAAGCCCTGTTGTGGCGTGGGGATCTCGGCGAGGCGGAAGCCGATAGCCGCGAGGCACTGGCGGCTGCTCGGACATGGGGAGCGTCTGCTCGCTTCGCTGGACATGCTGCGGCCTTCTTGGCCGACTCACTCATGCAGCAGGGCAGACTCGTGCAAGCCGCCGCCGCGCTGTCCCCTGACGAGTCACTCTCCGAGGGCGTTCGGATGCTGTATCTCGCGGATAGCAGCGCGCGGCTGCGGATCCTGCGCGGCGACCTTGCCGGCGGTGTCGCGGAGATGCTCGAGGCCGGCGGGCGACTCGAGTCGGTCAGCAGCCGCAATCCTGCCTTGATCGCCTGGCGTTCGCCGGCGGCGCTCGCGCTGCTCGAGCTCGGAGACCGGGACGAGGCCCGGCAGCTGGCGGATCAGGAGCTCCGACTCGCGCGTGACTGGGGTGCTCCTCGCGCGCTTGGCGCGGCGCTCCGGGTGGCTGGGATGGTCGCCGGCGGCACGCAAGGGCTGTCGCTGCTGGGCGAGGCGGTCGAGGTGTTGAGCGGTTCTCCGGCCAAGCTCGAGAGCGCAAAAGCCCGAACCGAACTGGGGGCCGCTCTGCGCCGATCGGGTCACCGCGTGCAGGCGCGTGAGCAGCTTCGTCGCGCCCTGGAGCTGGCACGGATATGCGGGGCAGCACCACTCGCCGCGCGCGCGGAGACCGAGCTGCTGGCCGCGGGAGCGCGTCCGCGGCGCGTCGCGCTGAGCGGCGTGGAGTCGCTGACGCCAAGCGAGCGGCGCGTCGCCGAGCTCGCCGCCGAAGGCCCCACGAACAGAGAGATCGCGCAGGCCCTGGTCGTCACCCAGCGGACTGTGGATGTGCATCTGACGAGCATCTTCCGCAAGCTCGGGATCAGCTCGCGCTCGCAGCTCGCCTCCGCGCTCGAG
>JBJMLD010000061.1:0-7925 GCA_045805545.1 Solirubrobacteraceae bacterium
GACGTCGTGTTCCGGATCGACGCCGGGCGCTCGAGCCCGCTCGCCCGACCGCCGATCGTCGGCGCGCCGGCCGTGGCGAAGGAGATCGTCGCCCGCGGGACGCGGTTCGCGCCGTACGGCCGGCCGGCGATCGTCAACGGCGGAGCGGGCGTGATCGTGTCGCGCTCCGGGCGTCCATTTGCCGTGGGCAGCTTCACGGTCAGGCAGGGACGCATCGTGGCGATCGATCTGGTGGTCGATCCCGACAAGCTGCCGGCGCGGTAGGTGGCGCCGGCGGACCGGTCGGCAGCGCGGGGTCGGTCGGTGGCGCGGCCCGTAGGGCGACCGCGCCATCGTCCGTCCAAGCCGCCCAGTTACTCCGGGCGGACGATCTGCTGGATCGACCAGGCGTTCCCGTCGGGGTCGGCCAAGAACACGAACCGGCCCCACGGGAAGTCCTGGACGTCGCTCGTCTGGACCCCGCGGTCGCTCAGCTCCTTGTGGGCCGCCTCGATGTCGCTGACGACCAGCTGCAATCCCTTGATCGAGCCGGGCTCGGCGTCGACGATTCCCGTCCCGATAGCGATGGAACAGGCCGACCCAGGAGGCGTCAGCTGCACGAAGCGCATGTCGTCGTTGACCTGGTGGTCGTGGTCAAGGTTGAAGCCGAACTTCTCGGTATAGAAGTCCTTGGCGCGATCGACGTCGGTCACGGGAACGGCGACGAGCTCGAGTTTCCAGTCCATGGTTCTTCCTTTCTGACGGCTTTGTGGACGGGCCACATTCTATCAGAACGGAGCATTCTGTTCCGGATGCCGGACCATGAGGCGCGTGTGCATCCCGCGCTTGCGATGCTGGGGGAGCGAGCAGTAGATCAGGTACTTGCCGGCGCGCAGATGCCAGGTGGCGTGGCGGATCGCGCCCGATCCTGTCAGCGCCACCGCCTGGGCGTGGCCGACCAGGTGGCCGTGGCGGTTCAGGCGCCGGATTCGTAGATCGTGGGCGTCCTGGCCGCGATTCCACAGCTGGACGCTCACCCGGCCGGCGGGAACCGAGCTGCGCGAGCGCCACAGCGACCACTCCTGGGCGTAGATGAGCATGTGCGCCGCCGGGCGCTGGCCCGTCCCGGCCCCGGACACGGAAGGCAGCGACCCAGCCAGCGCCACGGCAACGCCACACGCCAGCCCGGCCCGGCGCTTCATCGAATCACCTGATAGCGCCGGAATCCCCCGGCGCCCGGGATGACCGAGCCGGCGTCGTGACCGAACCACTGCTCGAGCAGCGAGCAGTAGACGCCGCGGAAGTCGACGTTCTCCCGCAGGTTGCCGTCGGCGTCGAGGCGGGTGAGCCCGGGCGACTCGCCGATCATCTTCCCGCTGGCGCGAGTGCCGATCAGCATCGACACGCCGGCCGCCCCGTGGTCGGTGCCGGCGGAGCCGTTCTCGGCGGCGCGCCGGCCGAACTCCGACCATACGTGGACGAGCACGCGGTCGGCGATGCCGCGCGCCTCCAGGTCGGCCTGGAACGCGGCCAGCGAGTCCCCGACGAGCGACAACCCGGAGTTGAACGCGCCGGCCTGGCTCGAGTGCGTATCGAACTGGCCGTCCGCGGTCAGGGCGACGCAGCGGAGCGGCAGGCCGGCGGCGATCATCGCCGCCAAGCCGGCGAGGCGCCCGGGGAAGTCCGAGTCGGCGGACTTCGGGTAGGCGACCGGGCTGCGGTACGAGGCGCCGCCGTTCTTATCGCGGAACGGCGCCAGCGCGTGGCGGATGACGCCGACCTCGGAGGCGGCCTCGGCGACCTGTGCGATCGCGGGATCGCGCGAGCCGCGCTGCGCATTACCGAGCGCAGCGGCCGCGTCGAGGCTCCAGCCGAACGCGTCGCCCCAGACACCCTCGAGCCAGAGCGAGAAGTCCTCCGGTTTCTGGATCGCGGCCACCGGGTTGCGAGCCGTCGCCAGTGTCGGGTTCATCTCACCGTCCATCGAGAGGCCCTGGAGCGGGTTCGTCGCCGACCCGACCGTGTCGAGGTAGCGCCCCAGCCAGCCGGTGACGACCCGGGTCTCGGTCACCCCCACCTCCCAGTAATGACGCGAGGTGAAGTGCGACATGTCCGGGCTGGTGTAGCCGATGCCGGGGAACACGGTCAGCTTGCCGGCGTCGTGGAGCTTGGCCAATGAGCCGGCGGCGGGGTGCCAGTGCAGCCGCGGATCCTCGCCGAACGGCGTGCCAGCGGACGGCGCCACGGCGAGCGTCGGGCGGAGCTTTCGGTACTGCGGGTCACCCACCGGCGCCAGCACCGACAGAGCGTCGATCCCGCCGGCCAGGAACACCGATACGAGTACCGGCGCGGCCGGTCCCGAGGCGGCCTCGGCGATGCCGTCGCCGAGCATCCGGCTCGTCAGGCCGAGGCGATCGGCCCCATACACCGACAGCAGCCCGCCGGCGGCGCCGAGCAGGAAGCGGCGGCGGTCGACACCCGTGCCGGCCGGGACCGGCATCTGCGGGTTCCACTCGCAGCAGTCGCGCCGTCCCATCAGCAGGTCTGCCATTCGGGAGTCGTGGGGATGAGTGCGCGCAGCGCGTTCTGGCGCAGGATGCGGAACGTCACCTGCTCCCAGTCGGCCGTGATCCCGCGCTGGGCCCGGCGGCTGAACGCGAGCAGGTTGCGCCGCGTGGCGGGCGAGAGCTCCGGGTTGTGCCAGTAGCCGAGTGCCGAGGTCAGCGCCTGCGATGCCGTCTCCCGCACCGGATACGAGCGCGCGTTCGTGTCGAGCACGCGCCCGTGCATCGCGTAGTTGACCGCGGTGAAACGGCCGGCCCAGCGCGAGGTGTCGAGCCAGTGCTTGTAGTCCCAGCCGGCGACGTTGGGCGGCAGAAACAGCTTCTGGCCCGCTTGGTCGCCGATCCAGGCCCAGGCGTCGGTCTCGATCGTGCGGTTCTGGGCGCGCAGCAGACCGGCGCAGAAGACGGCGGGTGGGATGACCATCCGGGGCCCGTCGTAGAAGAGCGGATGACGCAGAATCGCCTCTACCAGAGGCCGAACCTCGTGCCCGCTGGACACGTAGGTGCGCTGCAGTGCCACCCGTACACCCGCCGGAACCGGCGCCCCGACGAGGTAGGACCAAAGCTTGCCGACGACGAACGAGGCATGGAGCGGATGCTCGACGCACAGCCGGCAGGTGTCCTGCCAGTTGAACCGGCCACGATGGCCAAAGATCTTCTTGACGCCGGCGTCGTGCAGGCCGGGATCGAAGCGGAAGTGACTCGGTCCCGAGTCGCTCCAATCGTTGGTGAAGCCGGTCAGGGCTCGCGCCTGTTCGCGCACATCATGCTGGGTGTAGCCGCGGTCGGCACCGAGCGTGAATAGCTCCATGACCTCCCGCGCGTAGTTCTCGTTCGGGCTGTACTTGGTGTTCTGGTTGCCCGACAGCCACAGCAACATGGCCGGGTCGCGCGTGACCTCGAGCAGGAGGTCGTGGAAGTTGCCAAGCGCGCGAGCGCGCATCATCTCGTTCTGGCGGATCATCAGCTGGGCGTTCGAGGCCTCGATCGATGTCGCAAACCAGCTGTGCCAGATGAGGGTCATCCGCTCGACCAACTGGTGGTTTGAGCGGACCATCCGGTCGAGCCACCAGCAGTGATCGTGGCCCCACACGTTGATCGGGTCGAGCGGCTGTCCGTGGTCGTCGTGCGGCGGGCGGCCGATCAAGCGCTCGGGGCCGGCCGGACGGGTCAGCGAGGCGACGGCCCCGTCAAGCCCGAGCCGGGCCAGGCGGTGCGGGTCCCCTGGCTTGGGTCCGAATCCGGCGCGCCACAGCAAACGAGTCGCGTGGCGCTCGGTGAAGCGACCACGAAAGACGGCGATGGGAGACCGGGGAAGCGCTGCCATGAGTCGGACGGGCGGGCGAGAGCCGCTGATTCTGAGTCATCGGCCCGACGTGGCCGGATCATGAGTCGGCTTTGCGCAGGATGGAACCGCTACACGCCGGACGACATCAGAGTTCAGCCGCCGACCCAGGCCTCGCTTCGCTCCCACAACTCCGCGCCGAGCTCCGGCGTGGCGGTGGCGCTCGCGTCCTTGCGCTTAGCGTCCTCGTAGTACTGGCCGCTCTCCGCCGCCAGCTCCGGCGCCGTTGCGCAGTACACAGGAGTCTTGGCGCCGTCATCGGGCGAGCGCATCGGGAGCTTCATCAACGGCCGGATCGGCCAGGGTATCCCGCGCCAGATGTTCGTGGCGATGACGCCGGGATGCAGTGAATACGTGGTGATTCCTTGGCCGTCCAGCCGCCGCGCCAGCTCTTGCGCGTGGAGCACGTTGGCGAGCTTGGACACCGAGTACTCCGGCAGACCGGTGCGGCTGCGCGTGGGCCGGCGGACCGCCTCAAAGTCGATCCCCTTGGCGCTGAAGTGTGCGTCGCTGGCGACATTGACGATCCGCGCCGGCCCGCTCTGGCGCAGCCGCTCGAGCAGCAGGTTGGTGAGCAGAAACGGTCCGACGTAGTTCGTCCCGAACGTCAGCTCGAACCCGCTGTCGGTGACTCCGCGCTTGCCTGCCACGCCGGCGTTGTTGACGAGCGCATGAAGTGGCTCACCGTTGGCCAGGAACGCCTCAGCGCAGGCCCGCACCGAGGACAGCGAGCCGAGGTCGAGCGGGAGAAAATGAAGCGCCGTGTTGCCGGTCCGATCGATGATCTCCTTGATCGCCGCGCGCGTCTTGCTCTCCGAGCGGCCGGCCAAGAAGACCCGGCCGCCGCGCGCCGCCAGCTCCCGCGCCACCGCCTTGCCGATGCCGCTGTTGGCACCGGTCACCAGGTAGGTGGTGCCGTCGAGATCGCCCATCGCGGCGGAGGATACGCAGCGATGAGTTCAGCCCGGTACCAGGGTCGTAATACTCATGGGCGTGACGAAGGCGACGCCGGTCGAACTGCCGGTCGACGGGCGCACCGTGAAAGTCTCGAGCCCGGACCGGGTGTACTTCTCGGCCCGGGGCGAGACCAAGCTCGACCTGGCGAAGTACTACATCAGCGTGGGGGAGGGGATCGTGCGGGCGCTGCGCGAGCGTCCCTGCATGCTTCACCGCTTTCCCAGCGGCGTCGACGGCGACAAGGTGCATCAGAAGCGGATCCCCAGCGGCGCGCCCGACTGGGTGCAGACGGTCCACGTGCACTTCCCGCGCTTCGACCGCACCGCGGATGAGCTCTGCGTGACCGAGCTGGGCAGCGTGATCTGGGCCGTGCAGATGGCGACCGTGGAGTTTCATCCGTGGAACTCGCGCCGCGGCCACGTCGAGGAGCCGGATGAATGGCGGATCGACCTCGACCCGATGCCCGACTGTCCGCCCGAGGCAGTCAAGCGCGTGGCCCACGTCGCGCACGAGGTGCTCGACGAGCTGGGAGCGACCGGCTGGCCGAAGACCTCGGGCGGGCGCGGGATGCACGTGTATGTGCGGATCGAGCCGCGCTGGGGCTTCGCCGACGTACGCCGCGCGGCGCTGGCCTTTGCCAACGAGGTCGAGCGACGGATCCCGCAGGACGCGACGACCACCTGGTGGCGCAAGGACCGCGATCCGCGCAAGGTGTTCGTCGACTACAACCAGAACGCGCGCGACCATACGATCGCCAGCGCGTACTCGGTGCGCGGCGTGCCCGAGGGCACGGTGTCGACGCCGATTCGCTGGGAGGAGATCGACGACGTGGAGCCGCAGGAGTTCACGATCGCCACCGTGCCGGCCCGTTTCGCCGAGCTCGGCGATCTGCACGCCGGCATCGACGAGGCCGTGTTCTCGCTCGAGCCCCTGCTGGAGTGGGCTGAGCGCGACGAACTCGAGTGAACGCAGAGAAACCGCCGAATACCGGCGGAAAGTCTGCGCTCAGCGGTCGTACGTGGCGATCGCTCGCAGCGACAGTGCAGTGAGGATCGCGCCCAGGGCCAGGATGACGCCGATGCAGACGGCGATCTTGCCGGCGTCCCAACCGTCGATCACGAGCGAGCGCAGACCGACGATGACATAGCTGACCGGGTTGATCCGGGCCAGCGTCTCCATCAGCGAGGACAGACGGTCGAACGGGACGAAGTTGGGCGTCAGAAAGAGCAGCGGGAAGAAGAGCAGGAAGCTCGACTGCGTGGCCTGGACGTTGCGCGTACGCAGCGCCACCAGGATCCCGAAACCGGCGTAGGCGACCCCAAACGCCGCCGAGAGCAGCACGATCACGATCGCGCCGAGCGGCCCGCTCTCGATGCGCGCTCCCAGGGCGATCCCGACCAGCAGGACAAGACCCGAGCCGGCGATCCCGCGCACGAGATCGGCGGTCAGGCGGCCGAAGATGATCGAGGAGCGGCGGATCGGCGCCACCAGCAGCTTGTCGAAGTAGCCCAGGTCGATCTCGGTGACCAGCGCCAGTCCCGACGTCGCAGTGGCGACGGCGAACATCAGCGAGACGGGAAGCTGGAACGCGACGTAGCCCTGGCCCCTCAGGAACGGGGTGGTGCTCGGGAACGTCTTCGATACCTGCCCGATGTTCACCACGAGGAAGAACAGCGGGATGAACAGCGTCGGGATCGTCGCCTCGGGGTAACGGACGACCTCGCGCACGGCCCGGCGGCCGAGGAGCAGCGTCTCGGTCATGCCGCCACCTCCTGCGCCGGCTGGCTGGCTTGCTCTTGGCCCTCGAGCCGACGGCCGGTCGCGTTCAGGAAGACGTCGTCGAGCGAGGGGCGGGAGACCGAGATGGCGCCGACCTGGAGCCCGTCGCGATCGAGCCGGCGGACAATCTCGGCGATCGAGCTCGCCCCGTCCTCTACGTACAGGGCCAGCCCGTCGAGTTCGCCGACTACGCGCTCCAGTCCCGGGAGCCCGGTCAGTGCTGCCTCAGTGGCTGTGCTGTCGGCGCCGTTCAAGGACACCGAGACGACGTCGTGACCCATCTCGGCCTTCAGCTCCTCAGGCGTGCCCTGCGCGACGATCCGACCGTCGTCGATGATGGCCAGCCGGTCGCACAGCTTGTCGGCCTCCTCCAGGTACTGCGTGGTGAGGAAGACGGTGGCGCCGCCGGAGTTGATGCGGCGCACCTCGTCCCAGACCGTCACTCGCGAGGCGGGATCGAGGCCCGTGGTGGGCTCGTCGAGGAACAGCACGGTGGGCGAATGAACCAGCGCGCTGGCCAGGTCGAGGCGGCGCTTCATCCCGCCCGAATATGTCTTGGTGCGGCGTTCGGCTGCGTCGGTGAGGCCGAGGAGCTCGAGCAGCTCGGCGGCGCGTTCCTTGGCGCGACGCCCGGTGATCCCGTAGAGGCCGCATTGGAGCTCGAGCAGCTCGCGGCCGGTCTGGACGGGGTCGAGCCCGATCTCCTGGAGCGCCACGCCGATCCGGCGGCGCACCTCAGCGCCGTCGCGCACGACGTCGAGCCCGGCCACGGATGCGCTGCCCGCGGTCGGCGGCAGCAGCGTGCACAGCATGCGCACGGTCGTGGTCTTGCCGGCGCCGTTCGGGCCCAGGAAGCCGAACACCTCGCCGGTGGCGACGGTCAAATCGATATCGCGGACAGCCTCGATGCCACCCTTGAAGTCGCGTCGGAGCGCATGGGCGGCGATCGCAGGCGCGGGCATGGCGTCAGCCAATCTCTACCTCCGTTTGAACATGGTTCCCTGCTGAAGACCGGCGCGAGGGCGGAAACTCATCGCCCCCGGTAACACCGCCCGAGGCTAGCGCGGATGCCGGTGTACAGTCAGCCGCGATGTTCGACCTGGAGGCGTACGTCGAACGGATCGGCGTTGACGAGCATGCGTCGGTCGCTGAGGTGCACCGGGCGCACGTCATGGCGATCCCGTTCGAGAATCTCGATCCGCACCGCGGCGTGCCGGTGTCGCTGGAGCCCGACGCGCTGTCCGACAAGCTCGTGACGCGGCGCCGCGGCGGCTATTGCTTTGAGCAGAACCTGCTGCTGA
>JBJMLD010000062.1:0-22092 GCA_045805545.1 Solirubrobacteraceae bacterium
CTCGACGCTCTCGTCGATAACGGTTTCGATGCCCCGGCCTGGCGCCTGCAGCGGGACCGGATTGGCCGGGACGCGCACCATGCTGCGCACGACCTCCAGGTACAGATCGCGCTTGGTGCCGAAGTAGTGGTTCAGCAACCCGCGGGCGATACCGGCTTCACGCGCGATCTCGGTCGTTGAGACCGACGCGTAGCTGCGCTCGGAGAACAGGCTCTTGGCGCAGACGAGGATCTGCTGCCGGCGTTCATCGTGCTCGAGCCGCTGCCAGCGGCGGGTGGGGGACGCCGCGGTCATGTGTCCCTAGCGTAGCGTAATTGGCAGGCTGCCAATTACTGTGCGCTCCGGCTATCGGATGATCGTGAAGGCGACGCTGTGGCTGCGGACGCGGCGGCGCCGGGGATCGACCGGGGTGGCGGTCAGCCGGTAGCGGCCGGGGCTCAACGCGCGCCGGCCGAGCCGGCCCGTGAAGCGGATGCGGTTGCCCTTGGCGACGCCGCGAGCGGTGAAGCTGCCGGCTTTGATCACGCGCGTACAGCGCTTGCGTCGCGGGATGCGCCCGCGCGCCGGCACGCAGCGGTGGCCGGACCTACGCCCAATCGTTTGGCGAGTGATGACGAACTTGACGTTGGCCGCCAGGTTCAGGGTGAAGCGAATCGAGGTCCCAGCCGGCGTATGACGGCGCCGCTTGGACTTCTTGGGCTTCTTGGCCGGTACGACCGCGAACCGGTTCGGCACGAGCTTCAGGCCGCTGAGGACTGGAACTGACGGAGCCTTTCCGGTCCCCGGCGGGGGTGCGCCGACGCTTTGCGCCACAGCGCACTCGTGGCGCAGCACCCGCAGGTGCACGGCTGGGAACTGGCCGCTCGCGAAGCCGTCGCCGATGTTCAGCCCCGTGGCGTCGAACGCGACACAGTCGCCGCTGGCGCTCAGGCTGACGTGGCCAAAGCCCGGGCTGTCGATCGGGCCGCCGGCGGCGCCGTTGGCGCGGCTGGCGAGCTCGGTATTTTGACTCGGCACGTCGCGCACGTAAGCCTGAAGATCGTTGGCCGACGCCTGCGGGCCCGCCCCGAGATTGCCGGCCGCGCTGCGGAAGGCGACGCGGTCGCCCGCGGCGTCGAGTGACGGCACGCTGGCCGCCCTGTCGGCAGCACTGCCGGTCGCCCCGCTCGCGCGCGACGCGAGCTGGGTGTGCTGCTGCGCGAGGTCCCGCACCCACACCGCGTCGGCGGTGACCGGCGCACCGAGGTTCGTGGCCGCGGATTGGAACGCGACGACGTCTCCGCCGGCGTTGATCGCCGGGTTGGACACCGCGGCGTTGGCCATCGCCCCGTTGGCGCCTTCGGCGCGGCCGACCAGGGTCGTCGTGCCGGCGCGCAGATCTCGCTCGTAGAGGCGGTCGAAGCTGCCGGTGCCCGACGTGCCAGCTAGGCCGGCCGGCGTCGTCCACGCGACCCGACCGCCGTCGCGGTCGATCACGGCATCGTCGGCGTTCGCGAATGCGGTGCTCCCCGTCGGTCCGTTGTCCCGGTCCACGAACGTCGTCGTCTGTGCCGCGAGATTGCGGACGTACACGTGCTGCAATCCCGCCGACGCATCTGGGTCCAGGACCGCTCTGGTGATGAAGGCGACGCTGTTGCCGTCGCCGCTGAGCGCGGTGCCATTGCCATCGGTGATCGTGCCGGTCGGCCCGTTCGCCCGCGTGACGACAGTCGTGGTCCCGGCGTCCAGGTCGCGGACGTAGGCGTGGTCGACCGGCGGCCCGGGGATGAGGTTGTCGGCTTCGGTGTTGAACAGCACTCGGCGCCCGTTGTCGCTGATGCCGCCGAGCGTCGCGCTGGCATCTGCGGCCGCGCCGGCTGCGCCGTTCGCCCGGCTGACGAGGATCGTGGTTCCAGTCAGCAGGTCGCGCACGAACACTCCCCGGAAGCGGTTGTCCTCGCCGCCGGCCAGGTTGTCGGTGTTCGACTGAAAGGCGACGAAGCGGCCGTCCGCGCTCACCGCCGAGCGACCGATCGTACTGTCGCGCACGCCGGCGAGGAACGGGCCGGTCCCGTCCGGGCGGGAGACCAGATCGAGCGCCTCGGTGTCGAGGTGGCGAACGTACACCCGGTTGAAGTCGGATCCGCCGCCGGCATCCAGGTTGTGCGAGCTCGACGTGAACGCCACCTTCGTGCCGTCGGCGCTGATTCCGACCTGACTGCTCAAGCCATCCCCGGGCGCCCCGGTGGCGCCGGCCTGACGGTCGAGCAACTCGGTCGTTCCGGTGCTGAGATCGCGTACCCAGGCGCGTGGCGAGCCGGACGTCGGGTCGGGCACGCCGAAGTTCGACGCCGAGGCCGTGAACGCGACTCGTCTGTGCGCGGCGTCGCCGCTCAGCGAAACGTCGAACGCCTCACCGTCGGCGATCGTGTTGCCGGTGCCACGACTGACCAGCGTCGTGATGCCGCTGCCGTCGAGAGTGCGCGTGAAGACCTCGGCCGAGCCGACGGGTGGCGAGGCGCCGAGGTTTGTGGCCCGGCTGAAGAAGCCGACGACGAGGCCATCAGGGCTGAGCGCGGGGTCCTGCGAGAGATCGTTGCCCAAAGTGGTGGCGCTCCCATCGGCCTTGCTCGCGGTCGTGAACGAGTTGAAGGCGTTGATTCCGATGGTTTCGGTCGCGTT
This sequence comes from Solirubrobacteraceae bacterium, assembly GCA_045805545.1. Classification (GTDB taxonomy): domain Bacteria; phylum Actinomycetota; class Thermoleophilia; order Solirubrobacterales; family Solirubrobacteraceae; genus Palsa-465. The sequence continues at coordinate 2,662 of JBJMLD010000062.1, forward strand.
TGCCACCACGATCTGTGAGTTGGCGGCTGGATCGCCGCTGATGGTCGAATCGTCCGTGCTGAACGCGACGAGAACGCAGCCGAAGCCGGTCGGGCACACCGTTGTGGGGTGGGGCGCGGACGCCGGAACGAATCGAACGGATGGGTTGGCGGAGAAGCCGCCCGAAGCTGGATTTGGACAGCTCTGGGCGTGACAGGAAACCTGCTGCGTGCCCCCCGAGTAGAGCGTCCGCAGATACACATTCGAGGCTGGCACGCCCGGGTTCACCCCGAGGTTCGTGGCAAGCGACGAGAATGCGATGACCGGCCCGTCGTGGTCGGTGATTGCCAGTGACGGGTGCGCGGAGGTTGCGTTTGCCGGTGCGCCCGTCTTCCCGACGGCCCGGCTGATCAGGTACGTGGTTCCGGCCGTCACGTCCCGCAACCAGACCTCGCTGAGGCCGCCCGTCGCGGCGGGTCCGCCGCCGCCGATGGAATCGAAATGGTCGACTAGGTTGGTCGCCTTGCTGACGAACGCGACTAGCACGTGCGGCTGGTCGTGTGGCGGATCGGGTGCGACGCCCGCGGGTTCGACTGCCACCGCTGCCGTGCTGAAACTGTCGACGCCGGTGTTGGCGGCGGCGCCGGCGGCGCCGTCGGAGCGGCTCACCAGCGTGGTCGCGCCCGTCTGGGTATCGCGAAGAAACTCGTTGTACTGTGCCCCGCCTCCGGCCGCGAACGGAGCCGCCGAACCGAACACGGCATAGCGGCCGTCGTCGCTGAGTGCGGCCGGTCCGCCGCCAGGGCCGTCGAGGGCGGCGGGCGCCGGTCCAAAACCGTCCCGGTGGCTGACGAGAACCGTCGAGCCGGTCGGCACGGCGGACGCCGGTGCGGCGAGGACGAGCGCCGCCAGAATTGCCAGTGCAGATTTACGAACTGCTCCCACCTCCGTGGGAGCGACTCTAACCCTCGGCTTCAACGCCGGAGGCGCAAAAATGTCACATTGGCGGCCCCGTCCGCATGCTGTTGACGGCGGGGCTTCTCAGTGCGGCGCCAACCGGATGTCGTTGAACTCAAGAGTCCCGATGACGCCCTGGGTCTCGAGGACGATCCGGTTGATTCCCCACTGCAGGTGGATCGGAAACTGCTGGACTCCGTCGCTCTCGGGCACGATGACGGCTGGTCGGCCCGGTGAGTGGACCACGACAACCAACCTGGCCGGCGACGCGGGCGTCGCCGACCGAAGACAGCTGAACGCGAGTGGCGCGGCTTTACAGTCGAATGCGCGGATCCGAGAACATAGTTGTCCAAATGCGGTGGCGTTTGGCTGCTGGGAGCACGGGTGGGCGCGGACCGCCGCTTGGAGCGCGACGTTCTGGCTGCTCGGGGCATACATAGTCACTGTCACGCGCCCGAAACCCAGCGATGTGCTGATGCCAGCCGTTCCCGGCGGGTCCACCGGAAGGACGCCCGAGACCCCTGCGATAAGAGGATGGCCAGCGATCGCGCTCGCGGCCGTAGGGAGCGGCGCCGTCATGTCCTCGAAAGATTGGTAGGTCGCCGGATGGTAGATGGCTAGTAAGTCTTCATAACCGGTGAAGCTCAGACCTATCCCACAGAACACACCCCACAGCAAGGCGAGCGTTCCGGCCGCCGCCGTGAGCCACCGCGATGATCGTCTGCGCGTGCGGCCAAGTAGGGCCAACCACACGAGCAGACTTCCGATGATGAGCGGGAGGGCAAAATCCACCTCGTAGCGTTCGGTCGTCAGCGCGAAGAGGAAGGCGAGGACGATCAAGGTCGCGGTTCCGAGGGCCACCAACGTGGTCGCTACGGCAAGACCGGCGCCGTCGCCGGGGCGGCGCCGCAGCCACAAGAATGGGAGCGCTATAGCGAACAGAACGATTGGCGCAGAAGGAGCGATACCGGCCGTGGGGTCACCCATATAGCCGCTCGGGAGCGGCGCGGGATACGGCGGCGGTGACTGCAGCGACACGTACGGAAACGCCACCATCAACTTGGGCGGCGAGAATGCGTAGTGAAATATCCCGGGCGGTAGGTATGCGAGCTGGTTCATCTTCTGCTTGCTTATCTCGGCTCCCGCGAGCTGGTAGCGGAGACCAAACTCAAACGGAGAGTCGAAGCGCACCGCGTTCCACGCCAAGGTGAGTAAGACGCAGACGACAAAGGGCGCGAGCAGGGCGGTCGCGACTCGTCGACGTCGCCCATTCGGGGCGAGGTCCACACGGGGTGCAAGCACAGCCAGGCCGACGAGGATGACCGCGGCAACACCGAGCGGGGGACGTGAGTTGAAGGCCAAGCCAAAGCATCCGCTGGCTGCCGCAAGCAGGGTGAGGCGCCGGCGCTTGCTCCACCAGGCCGCGGCTAACAGATACAGACCCGCCATCAGGAAACACGCCCCTGCTGCAATCGCCGCCTCGTAGACAGCGGGACGGCGCAGCAGAAACGGAACCGCGTTGCCAAAGGCAAGCCCGAGCGCGCCCAGGGCAACCGCCCAGGGTGGTGCGTTCGGATACAGCCGACGCACCAGCAGACGCAGCAGCAAGAGACTGAACACCAGCGATAGGAGGGCAAAAACCGCCACCCCCAAGCTTTGAGGCAGCTCGCCGACCGGAAGTACTCGCCACGGTAGGAAGAGGGTTAACGCGGGTGCGACGCCCCAATATTCGTACAGCTTGCCCCTGTAGAGCGATAGATCGTGGATCCCGTACGGGGCGCCGGGCAGGCTGGCCGCTCGGTAGCGCGCATTCGCGATCGGGTCGTAAGGATCGGGAAGCTTGAGCAATCCGGGGGGAGGACGAACCGGATAACTCGTCTCACCTGCCAGCAGCCCATTGGTGAGCTGGTTGTAGACGTCCGTCTGACGGCCCGGCGTGATCGGCAGTGAAGTAGCCGCGGTCCAGAAGTAGAACGCGGCGCCAACCACAGCCACAACCGCCAGTGCCACATCGACGCCGGATAGTCCGCGTACCCGTGGCATTCACGCCGTGGTCAGGTCGTCATGCCGGTGAACTGACCGCCCGTGATGTTCAGCACCTGGCCGTGGACGTAATTCGACCATGGCGAGCAGAGGAAGAACACGCCACCCGCCGCCTCCTGCGGAGTACCGGGGCGGCCGAGCGGGATCAGCATCGAGGCCATGCCGCGCATCTGGTCCGGGATCCCGAGCTGCACCTTCTCGCCACCGATCTCCATCACGTTGGACTCCTCCTTCGAGGCCGTCAGGCGCGTCTCGATGTAGCCGAAGGCGACGGCGTTGACGTTGATCTTGAACTGGCCCCACTCCTTGGCCAGCGTCTTGGTCAGACCGACGACCGCGGACTTGCCGGAGGAGTAGTTGGCCTGGCCGGCGTTGCCCATCGTGCCGCTGATCGAGCTCACGTTGACGATCTTGCGGAACACCTCGCTGCCCTCTTCGCGCTCCTTCTTGGCCGGCTCGCGCATGTGGGGGGCGACGGCGCGGCACATGCGGAAGGGGACGATCGAGTGGATGTCGAGCATGCGCTGGAACCACTCGTCGCTCATCTTGTGGATCGGGGCGTCCAGCGTGTAGCCGGCGTTGTTGACCAAGATGTCGACCCGGCCCCACTCGTCCACCACCTTCTGCACGAGCTCGTCGGGGATTCCCGGCTGGGTCAGGTCGCCGGCGAACACGAGCGTGTCGCCGCTGATCTCCGACGCCGTCTGCTCGGCGACGTCGCCGTCGAGGTCGTTGATCAGGACCTTGGCGCCCTGCTCGGCCAGGATCTCGGCCGTCGCGCGTCCGATCCCGCGCGCCGAGCCGGTGACGATTGCGACCTTGCCGTCCAGGACAGTCATCTAGTTGTGCCTTTCTTTCGCCTTTCTGGAGCGTGGGCATGATGTCAGCGCGGGTGAGATCGCGTTGCGCGGGCAGCGGATAGAGTGCGCGCGCAGATGAACGCAAAGGAATGGCTGGCCGCGTTCGCCGCGCAAGTCGGAACCGATCCGCCGAGCACCGAGGAGTTCAAAGTGCTGCTGGATCTGGCCGGCGTGGCCGCGCATTCATCCGAGCGCGTAGCCGCGCCGGTGGCGTGCTGGGTGGCGGCGCGGGCCGGGGTGCCGCCGGAGCGCGCGCTCGAGATCGCCCGGGGGATAGCGCCGGTTGCGGACGAAGGCGATGGCTGACCGCGAGTACGACATCGTCGTGTTCGGCGCCACCGGCTTCACCGGTGCGCTGACCGCGGAGTATCTGGTCGCGAACGCGCCGGAGGGGGCGCGGTTGGCGCTAGCCGGGCGCAACCAGTCAAAGCTCGAAGCGGTGCGGGAGCGAATCGGCGCGCCAAGCGATCTTCCGCTGCTTCAGGCTGATGTGACCGACGCCGACTCGCTGCGCCGCGTGGCTTCGCAGTCGCGCGTCGTCATCACCACGGTGGGGCCGTACATCCTGCACGGCGAGCCGCTCGTGGCCGCCTGCGCGGCGGCGGGCACCGACTACGTCGACCTCACCGGCGAGCCCGAGTTCGTCGACCTCATGTGGTTGCGCTACCACACCGAAGCCGAGCGGACCGGCGCCCGGCTCGTGCACTCGTGCGGGTTCGACTCGATCCCCTACGACCTCGGCGCGCTCTACACCGTCGACCAGCTGCCGTCCGACGTGCCGATCAAGCTCGACGGGTTCGTGCGGATCGGCGGCACGTTCTCGGGCGGGACCTATCACTCGGCAATTCACATCATGGGCCGGTTGCGGCAGGGGATGCAGGTGGCCCGCGAGCGCAAGCAGCGCGAGGGACGCGTGAACGGCCGGCAGGTACACGGCGCGGCTGGGCGGCCGCACCACGACGAGCTGGCCGGGGGCTGGGTCGTCCCGTTCCCGACGATCGATCCTCAGACGGTCCTGCGCTCGGCGCGCGCCCTGGATGAATACGGGCCGGATTTCACCTACAGCCACTACTTGGTCGTCAAGCGCTTGCCGGTATTGGCCGGGATGGCGGTCGGGGCCGGCGCGGCCGTCGCGCTCGCGCAACTCCCGCCGACGCGCAAGGCGCTGTTGAAACTGAAGAGCTCCGGCGATGGGCCGTCCGAGGAGGAGCGCGAGCGCGCCTGGTTCCGCGTGCGCTTCCGCGGGTCCGGCGGGTCCTCGCGCATCGTTACCGAGGTATCGGGCGGCGACCCGGGCTACGGCGAGACCTCGAAGATGCTGAGCGAGGCGGCGATGTGCCTGGCGTTCGATTCACTGCCCGCTCGCTCCGGGCAGCTCACGCCGGCTGTCGCCATGGGGTCGGCGCTGACCGAGCGCCTGCAGCGGGCAGGGATCAAGTTCCGCGTCCTAGAGGACGACCGATGACGATCACCCCGGCGGAGATGACCGCCGCGGAGCACGAGCGGTTCGGTCGGCACCCCGGCTACCGCGCGCTGCACGCCAAGGGCACGCTGCTGAAGGGGACGTTCACGGCGGCTCCTGAGGCGGCGCCGCTGACCCGGGCTTTGCACATGACCGGACAGCCAGTGCCGGTCACCGCGCGCGTGTCCAACGGCAGCGGTGACCCTCGGGTGGCGGACTACGCCGCGGACGTGCGCGGACTCGCCGTGAAGATGTACCTGCCAGATGACACGCGAACCGACATCGTGGCCCAGACCGCGCCGCGCTTCGTCGGCAACCCGCCGGAGAAGTTCGCCGAGCTGCTGCGCTCGTCGAAGCCCGGCGTGTCGATGGCGCTGAAGTTCCCGCTGTTCCTGCTTCGCAACCCGGCGGCGCTGGCCGGCCTGCCCGCCAACGTGCCGGCGCTCCGGCCACCGGTCAGCTACGCCACCTGCCGTTACTACGCGATCCACGCCTACCGCTGGGTCGACGCCGGCGGTCGCGAGCGCTACGTGCGCTACACGTTCCAGCCCGAGGCCGGCGACCAGCGTCTCGGCCCGCGGGCGGCGAAGGCGCGCGGGCCCGACTACCTGCAGGAGGACATCCGGACGCGGGTCGCGGATGGGCCGGTGCGGTTCTGGCTCGAGCTCGAGATCGCCGCGCCCGGCGACAACGTCAACGACCCCGAGTCCGAGTGGCCGAAGGACCGTCAGCGCGTGCGGGCCGGCACGCTCGAGCTGACCGACCTGGAGACCGAGCGTGAGACAGGCGGCGACGTGCTCGTGTTCGATCCGACGCGGGTCGTGGACGGCATCGAGCTGTCCGACGATCCCGTGCTGCGCTTCCGCCAGCACGCGTACTCGGACTCGGTGGCGGAGAGAATGTCCTCCTGATGGCAGGACGCTGGACCGCCGCAGACATCCCCGATCAGTCGGGACGGGTCGCCGTGGTGACCGGCGCCAACAGCGGGCTCGGCTTATCCACGGCGCAGGAGCTGGCGCGCCACGGCGCCACCGTCGTCATGGCCGTGCGCGACGTGAACAAGGGCGAGAAGGCGTTGGCCTCGGTTCCCGGAGAGGCGTCGGTGCGGGCGCTCGACCTCGCCGACCTCGGATCGGTGCGCGAGTTCGCCTCCTCGTTGCCGTTCGAGCGCGTCGATCTGCTGATCAACAACGCCGGCGTGATGGCGCCACCGCGGCGGCTGACCGCTGACGGGTTCGAGAGCCAGTTCGGCACCAACCATCTCGGCCACTTCGCGTTGACCGGGCTGCTGCTGGGGCGGCTGCTCGCGTCTTCCTCGCCGCGCGTCGTGACGTTGTCCTCTGGTGCGCACCGGATCGGCCGGATCCGCTTCGAGAACCTGCAGGGCGAGAAGCACTACGTCAACTGGCTGGCCTACGGTCAATCGAAGCTGGCCAACCTGCTGTTCTGCTTCGAGCTTCAGAAGCGGGCCACGGCGGCCGGGAGCCCGCTGCTGTCGCTGGCGGCGCATCCCGGATATGCCCAGACCAACCTTCAGTTTGCAGGACCGAAGTGGTGGGAGCAGGCGATCATGCGGGTGTCCAATCCACTGCTCGGTCAGAGCGCCGAGATGGGAGCGCTGCCGACGCTCTACGCCGCGACCGCGCCCGACCTGCCAGGCGGCTCGTTCGTCGGTCCGGACGGGCCATTCGAGCAGCGCGGCTACCCGAAGATCGTGACCGCCGCCTCACGCGCGTATCGCGAGGACGACTGGCGGCGGCTGTGGGAGGTCTCCGAGGAGCTGACCGGCGTGCACTACGAGTGGGTCGCTCGCGCGGCCGCGGCTTGAGCGGCTCGCTGCGGGACGACGGTCCGGCCGCCCTGGAGTGGGCGGCGCGCTATCTGGAACGGGTTGACTCGCTGCCGGTCCTGGCCCAGGTCGCGCCGGGGGAGATCCGGGCCCGGCTGCCCGAGCGAGCGCCGGAGACCGGCGAGCCGTTCAGCGCCGTGCTGCGCGATCTCGACGAGGTGCTGCTGCCGGGCGTCACGCACTGGCAGCACCCGCGCTTCTTCGCCTACTTCGCCGCCAGCGCGGCCGAGCCGGCGATCCTGGCCGAGATGCTGAGCGCGACGCTGAACTCGGTGGCGTTCCTGTGGCGAACCGCGCCGGCCGCCACCGAGCTCGAGAGTGTCGTCCTGGACTGGGTCGCCGACCTGCTGGGGCTGCCGGCGGGATGGCATGGGCATATCGAGGACACGGCATCGATGTCGACGCTGGCCGCGATCATCGCCGCGCGAGAGGCGACCGGGCGGCGGGTCGTCGTGTGCTCCGAGCACGCGCACTCGGCCGCGGACAAGGCGGCGCGAATGCTCGGGATGGAGCTGCGGAAGGTTCCGGTGGACTCGTCGTTCCGCATGGACTTGTCTGTCCTTGGCGATCTGTCCGATGCCGCCGTCATGGTGGCTACCGTCGGTACGACTGCGTCGGCAGCTGTGGATCCGGTGGGGGAGGTGGCGGGGGCGTGCGAGGCGTCCGGGACGTGGCTGCACGTGGACGCGGCGTATGCCGGCGCGGCGATGGTGTGCCCGGAGTTCCGGTGGGCGTTCGAGGGAGTCGAGCGGGCGGACTCGCTGGTGGTCAACGCGCACAAGTGGATGCTCACGCCGATGGACTGCTCGCTGCTCTGGACGCGCCGGCCTGAGGACTTCCGCCGCGCCTTCAGCCTGATCCCCGAGTTCCTGCGCACGCCCGACGCGGAGGACGCGCTGTCGCTGTCCGAGTACGGGCCGGCGCTCGGCCGGCGCTTTCGGGCCTTGAAGCTATGGACCGTGCTGCGCTGTTACGGACGGGCCGGCCTACAGGAGCACGTGCGCTCAGGTGTTGCCCTGGCCGCCTCGTTTGAGGAGTGGGTGCGGGACGCCGAGGGCTGGGAGGTGTGCGCGCCGCGCCTGTTCTCGCTCGTGTGCTTCCGGCTGACCGATTCCGATGAGCGCAACCGGGCTCTGCTGGAGCGAGTTAACGCCAGCGGTGAGATATTCCTTTCCCATGCGGTGCTGGAGGGGCGATACGTGTTGCGGCTGGCGGTCGGCCAGATGAGCACCGGACCGGCTGACGTGCAGCGGGCCTGGGATGTTCTGCGCCGCGAGGCGGCTGCGCTATGAGCGGGGTGGCCGCCCCATGAGGCTGCGCCGCTGGGCGGCCGGCTTGGCCGTCGTGCTGCCGATTCCGTTCGTTCCCGGGCCGCCCGGCTTCCTCGGCTCGCCGGCGGCTCCGCACGCCGTACGCGGTGTCGCCGCTACGCCGCGCAGTCCGTTCATGGCCGCCAACGGGCGCTCGGAGATCCACAACGACGCCTGGCAGACCGACGCCTACCGCGGCGGCGGACCACTCGGTCGCTCGCCACGCACCTTGTCCTCGATGCTCGTCCCCGCCGCGGACTGCGGGTCGATCACATTTGATCGCGCCGGCCGGCTGATCTCGGTCTGCGTCGGCGCGTCCGGGCCACGGCTGTACATGTTCGATCCGGCCACGTTGAACACGCTCGCGTCGTTCGCGCTCCCGCCCCGTCAGGACATCCCCAGCAACATCTTCCAGGACTACACGGGCGGCGGCTACTTCTACCTGGACTCACACGACCGTGTGGTGACCGCGACCACGACCAAGCACATCTACATGATCGCGTCTGGGGCGGGCGGGTTCCGACTGGTTGGGGACTACGACCTCAGCCATGTTTTGACCTCCTCGGAGAAGATCACTTCGGCGCTCCCGGATTCGCACGGGCTGCTGTGGTTCGTCGCGCGCTCGGACGGGGTCGTGGGGACTTTGAACTTCCGCACCCGCGCGATCCACGTGGTGCGCCTGGGGAGGGGAGCTGACGGCGAGATCGAGAACTCGTTCGCCGTGGATCCGGTCGGTGGTGGCGTGTACATCGCGTCGAACCGCCGCCTGTACCGGTTCACCGCGGGGCGGGGCGGCCGGCCGCGCGTCGTGTGGAAGGTCCGCTATCCGAACAGCGGGCTGCACAAGCTCGGCCAGGTCGACGACGGCACCGGCACGACGCCGACCGTCATGCCCGGCGGCCTCGTCAGCATCACGGACAACGCCGACCCGATGGACGTCGTCGTCTACCGGACCGCGGCGCGGTTGGGACGACACGTTCCCCGTCAGGTGTGCCGGGTTCCGGTGTTCCAGCGCGGCGCCAGCGCCACCGAGAACTCCCTGATCGGCGCCGGCCGGTCGATGGTCGTCGAGAACAACTACGGCTACGACGGGCCTGCCGCGGTGGCGCTCGGCAAGCTGTCGGCACCCGGTTTCGCCCGGGTCGACGTGAACCGTTCGGGCACCGGATGCCGGTTGGTGTGGACGAACTCCGTCGAACGCGCGCCGTCGGTCGTGCCGAAGCTCTCGCTCCGCGCCGGCCTCGTCTACACGTACACCAAGGATCCGGGGGCTCTGGATCCCTGGTCCTGGACTGCCCTCGACTTCCGCACGGGACGGACGGTCTACAAGGTGCTCGCCGGCACGGGGAGCATCGGCTACAACAACAACTACGCCGGGATCGCGGCGGCGCCGGGCGGGCGGGGCGCGTATCTGGGCGTCCTCGGCGGTTTGATTGCGTTTTTTGACAGTTAATTGACGTTTGTGTCTTGAGTCGTAACAGGGGTCCGCGGCACGCTGCGGGGCGTGAGCGGTGGCGCACGCAGAGTTGGTTCCGCTATTCGAAACGAACTCTGCGTGGGGTCGGTGGCGCGGGAGCAACATGGCCTGGTGACGGTGGCGCAGCTCGTTGCATGTGGGCTGACGAAGCCCGCGATCAGCCGGCGCGTTAAGGCTGGACGGCTCCACTGGATCCACCGCGGCGTGTACGCCCTCGGCCGCCCCGACCTCTCCCAAGCAGGTGTTTTCCACGCCGCCCTGCTGGCGATCGGCGATGACGCGATCCTCAACCACCGCGCCGGCGCGGCCATGTGGGGCTTCTGGGACAGGCGCATCGACCGCGTGGAGATCACGGTGGCGCGGCGGGTCGCGTCGCGCGACGGCATCCGCGTCTACCAAGTTGCCGACATCCCGCGCGCCGACTGGCGATGGTGCGAGGGCATGCGGGTGGCGACGCCCGAGCGAGTCGCGCTCGACCTCGCGGTTAGTCTGCGTTCAGAGGCCAGCTTCCGCCGCACGATCCACGAAGCACTCGTCCAGCGTCGGGTCAGCCAGGCGAGCCTGCAGCACGCGATCGAGGCCCACCCGGGTCACAAGGGCGTCAAGCGCCTCGCGGCCGAGGTCAAGGACGGCGCCAAACCGACGCGCTCGACCCTCGAGGACTGGGGAGTCGACTTGCTCCGCCGCCGCCACTTCCCCGCCTTTAAAACGAACGTTCATATAAGGGGGACGCCGGCGTGGGTCGAGGTCGACATCTACTTCCCTGACCACGGGCTGGTCATCGAGCTCGATGGCGACCGCTACCACGACACCCCGTACCGCCGCGAGCGCGACGCCACCAAACAGCAGCTGATCGAGGCCGTCGGCCTCAAGTTCCTGCGACTGACCGACGAGGATGCCGAACCGGCCAACGAGGCCCGGACGGTCAAACGGATAAACGAAGCCCTTACTTGAGCTCGGAGGAGCTCTTGCCGAGCAGCAGCCGCGCCACCACGAGCAGCTGGATCTGCTGCGTCCCCTCGAAGATGTCGAGGATCTTGACGTCGCGGGCCCACTTCTCGAGCAGCTCGCCCTCGCCGTAGCCGATCGCGCCGGCCAGCGCCACGCAGCGCAAAGCGATATCTGTCCCAACGCGCCCCGCCTTGGCCTTGGCCATCGAGGCCTGCAGCGAATTGGGTTTCTTGTTGTCGGCCATCCAGGCCGCCTGCAGCGTCAACAGGCGCGCCGCCTCATAGTCGGACTCCATCGCGATGAACTCGGATGCGGCCGCCGGCTGAACCGCCGCGGGCGCGTCGTAATCCACCTCGACGCCCGCCTCGGACAGGAGGTCGCGCGTGCGCTCCAGGCACGCCCGCGCCACGCCGATCGCCATCCCCGCCACCAAAGGCCGCGTGTTGTCGAACGTCTGCATGACGCCGGCGAAGCCCTGCTTGGCCGTCTGGATCTCGGCACTCCCAAGGAGGTTCTCCTTCGGCACGCGGCAGTCGGACAAAACGAAGTTGGCCGTGTCGGAAGCCCGGATGCCGAGCTTGTGCTCGAGGCGGTCGAGCTTCAGCCCGGGGTTGCCCCGCTCGACTACGAACGACTTGATCGCGCCGCGGCCGGCGTTTCGGTCGAGCGTCGCCCACACGACGATCAGCTCGGCCCGGTCACCGGAGGTCACGAAGATCTTCTCGCCGTTCAAAACGTATTCGCCGGTGTCCTCATCCAAACGCGCCGTCGTCCGGATGGCGGCCGAGTCGGAGCCGGCCTCGGGCTCGGTGATGGCCATCGCGGCCCACTTGCCGCCGAACCGTGCGAGCTGCTCCTCGTCGGCCACGGCGGCGATCGCCGCTTGACCGAGGCCCTGGCGCGGCATCGTCAGCAGCAGCCCGACGTCGCCCCAGCACAGCTCGATCAGCCCGAGCAGCGACGCCATATTCGACCCGTTGCGATTGCCGCCGTCATCGGAAGACGAGCCAGACCCGGACCCATTGGACGAGGGCCCGGAGCCAACCGTGCCGGCGCCCGCCCCACCGAGCGCGCCCGACTCGTTCATGCCGTCAATCACCGCGGCGAGCATGTCGAGCTCCTTGGGGTACTCGTGCTCGGCCAGGTCGTACTTGCGCGAGTTGCGCCGGAAGACCTCCTGCGCCACCTGGTTGGCCTGCGTCACCAACCCGTTGAACTTGCGCGGGATTTCCAAATTAATTGGCATCAGAGCACCAGGGCGCCTTCCATGATTCCGGCGGCGCGCAGGTCGCGATACCAGCGCTCGACCGGGTGTTCCTTGACGTAGCCGTGGCCGCCGAGCAGCTGCACCCCGTCGGAGCCGATCTGCATCCCGCGGTCCGAGGCGAGCCGACGGGCCAACGCCACCTCACGAGCAAAGGAAAGCCCCTGGTCGACGCGCGACGCCGCCCGGTATGTCGCGAGCCGCATGCCCTCGAGCTCGATCGCGATGTTGGCCACCGTGAACGCCACGGCCTGGCGGTTCGAGATCGGCTCGCCGAACGCGGTGCGCTCGTTCACGTACTGCTTGACGTAGTCGAGCACGGCCTGGCCCGTGCCGACGGCGAGCGCGCACCAGCCGAGGCGCCCGAGCTGCACGCACTCGCGGTAGACGTCGGGATCACCGCCGCCGAGCAGAGCACCCGCCGGCAGCGACACGTCATCGAAGATCAGACGTCCGGTGGCGGCGGCGCGGATGCCCATGGCGGGCTCGGGCTCGACACTGATTCCGCTCGTCTTCGATTCGACGACGAACAGCGACGGTCCGGTCCCGGCCAGGTCGGCGGCGACGACGAACAGCTCGCTGTCGGCGGCGCGTGGTACGAGCGACTTGGCGCCGCTCAGCACGTAGCCGCCCTCGGCCGCGCGGGCCGTGGTCTGCAGCTTCAAGGGATCGAACAGCGCGCGCGGCTCGAGCAGCGCCAGCGCGGCGGCGGGGACGTTCTCGCCGACGAATTCGGGCAGATAGGTCGCCTGCTGATCGGCGTCGCCCCACAGGCTCAGAGCCGTGGAGACCCCGGCCGGCGCGAGGCAGGCCACGGCGATCCCCATGTCGCCCTGCGCGAACGCCTCGCTCATCAGCGCCGAGGTCACGGCGGAGCGCTCCTCGACCGCGCCACCGAGCTCCTCGGGAACTCCGACCATCGTCAGCCCGAGGTCGTTGGCCTGACCGAGCAGCTCGGCCGGCGTGGCGCAGGCGGCGTCGGCCGCCTCGGCGGCCGGCCGCACACGCGCCAAGGAGAAGTCGCGCACCGACTCCTGGAGCATCTGCTGCTCGTCGCTGGGAGTCAGGTCGAACAGCTCGCGCGTCTTGGCCCGGGGCTGGCGGGCGGGCTGGGTCAGCCGCTGGGCCGCGGCGAACGTGCGGCCGGCGCGCGCCGCCGTGCGCATCGTGGTCTTGGAGGCGCCGTGTAGGAAGCGCTCGGTCGGCTCGCGGATCCCCAGCCGGTCGACGAGACCGGACGAGGCGAGGCGGTTCAGCGCGCGCAGCCCGACGGCCATGCCGCGCTCGGCGATGTTCTGATCAGTGGGCATCGGCGGGGCTCCGAAAAGGTAACACGATTCAGTGTGACGTCGTTCGGTGTAATCCTGAACGCGGACGTATATCTAACCGGAATCTACCGCTCTTACACGGTTCTTACGTGCACCTCGTCATGCTGAGGTGCGCTCATGCGCGTGCTCATCGCAGAGGACGAACGCCGCCTGGCCGATGCCATAGCGCGCGGGCTCCGGCGCGAGGGCATGGCCGTCGACCTGGCCGGGGACGGCGCCGACGCGCTGGTCAAGGCCCGGGTCGTCCGCTACGACGTGCTCGTGCTCGACCGCGACCTGCCCGAGGTCCACGGCGACGAGGTATGCCGGACGATCCGTGGCGAGTGGCCGGAGACGGGGATCCTGATGCTGACCGCGGCCGGCGCGATCGAGGATCTGGTCGAGGGACTGTCGCTCGGCGCCGACGACTACCTGGCCAAGCCGTTTCGCTTCGCCGAGCTGGTGGCGCGGATCCGGGCGCTGGCGCGCCGCTCGGTGCCGCGGCATCCGCCGCTCCTGCGCCACGAGGACATCGAGCTCGACCCCGCCGGCCGCCGCCTCACACGGGCGGGAACCACGATTGAGCTGGCGCGCAAGGAGTTCGCGGTGCTGGAGACGCTGATGGCGGCGGACGGCGCCACCGTTTCGGCCGAGACTCTGCTCGAGCGGGTCTGGGACGACCAGACCGATCCGTTCACGAACGTGGTGCGGATGACGATCATGACGCTGCGGCGCAAGCTCGGCGAGCCCCAGGTGGTGGAGACCGTGATCGGCGTCGGCTACCGGATGGCGTGATGCGCCGGCCCCGGCCCACGATCCGGCTGCGGCTGACGCTGCTCTACGGCGTGGTGTTCCTGATCACGGGAGCGATCCTGCTCACGATTGGCTACGTGATCGTGCGCCACAACCTGAGCGATCGCAACGATCTGCGCACCGCGTTTCAGAAGCTCGGGGTCGCGCCGCCGAACGGCCGCTTCTTCGGACCGGGCGGCGCGCTCGGCGCGTTCGGGCCGCCCGACCGGCGCGTGGTCGAGGCGGTCAGGGCCGCGCTGCGCTCGAGCGAGCTGCACCGCCTGCTGATCGAGTACATCGCGGCGCTCGGGGTGATGACGATGGTGTCGGTGGCGGCCGGTTGGCTGCTGGCCGGCCGGGCGCTGCGACCGCTGCGTGACATCACGGCGACGGCACGTCGCGTGTCCGGCGAGAACCTGGGCGAGCGGATCGACCTCGTCGGTCCGGCGGATGAGCTCAAAGAGCTGGCCGACACGTTCGACGGGATGCTCGGGCGCCTCGACGCCGCGTTCGCCAGCCAGCGCCACTTCGTGGCCAACGCCTCACACGAGCTCCGCACGCCGCTGGCGATCATGCGCACGGAGGTCGATGTCGCGCTGGCCGATCAAGGGGCCAGCGCCGGCGAGCTCCGGGCGATGGGCGAGGCCATCAGGGAGACGATCGACCGTTGCGAGCAGCTGATCGGCGGCCTGCTCACGCTGGCTCGCAGCGAGGCGGCGGCCGGGCGCGAGGAGGATGCCGATCTGGCCGCCCTGGCCGCCGATTGCATTACCGACCTGCGCGCCCGGGCCCAGGAGCGGCACATCGAGATCGCCGCGCAGCTGCAGCCCGCCGTGGTGCGGGGTGATCCGGCGCTGCTCGAGCGGATGATCGCCAACCTGCTCGACAACGCGATCCGCCACAACGATCCGGGCGGTTGGGTCTCGGTGGCGACAGGCGTGCAGGACGGGGCGGCGCGCTTGACGGTGGCGAACGGCGGCGACCCGATCGATCCGGCTGACGCGCGCACCCTGACCCAGCCGTTTCGCCGGCTCGATCGCGGCACGAGCGCCTTCGGCCTCGGGCTGTCGATCGTGCGCTCGGTGAGTGAGGCGCACGGCGGTCAGACCGAGCTGCTGGCGCGAGCGCAAGGCGGGCTGGAGGTGCGCGTGGCCGTCCCCGCGGCGCTGGCGGACGCGACCGCGCCGAAGGAAACGATCAGAGCGCTTACGAAGAGCTGACAAGGCGCTCGATACAACGACCTGGTCCCAACTTCCGAGGAGCAGTCGTTGATGCGTTATAGCCGTTGCATGTTGTGCGTCGTCGCGGTCGCGCTGGCCGCCGGCCTGAGTGCCTGCGGGTCGTCGTCGAACAGCGGCGGCAGTACGACCGCGGCGAGTACGGGCGCGCAGTTCCAGGCCCGGCTGAACCTGGCCAAGTGCTTCCGCTCCCACGGCATCAACGTGCCGGATCCATCAAGCAGCGGTGGTGCGGCCGGAGGCGGCGGGCTGTTCCGCGTACTGCGCAACTACTCGCAGGCCCAGGTCAACGCGGCGCGCCAGGCCTGCCAGCAGTACTTCGCCCAGGCCTTCCCACGGCTCAATCTGAGCCCGGCGCAGCGCGCCCAGGCCCGTCAGCAGCTCGTCAAGTTCGCGCAATGCATGCGCTCGCACGGGGTCAACATTCCCGATCCGACGACGAACGGCAACGGCTTCGGCTTCCGCCAGCAGTTCCGCTCAATCGATCGCAACAGCCCGGCCTTCCAAAGCGCCAACAAGGCGTGCGCCAGCCTGCGTCCGCAATTCGGCCGCGGCGGGCCCGGAGGTGGCGGCCCACCCGGCGGAGCTCCCGGCCCGCAGGCCGGGGCACCGGGAGGCACCGCCGGTGCCTAGGCCGTCACTGCCGATCCGACTGCCGATGCGCGTGATCGCGCCGGTCCTGCTCGCGGCGACGGCGGCGCTCATCGTGGGTATCGCGACGCGTGCCGGATCGAGCCGCGGCGCCAGCTCGAGCCGCAAGGCCACCGGGTCGACCACCGTGCAGCGCCGTGATCTGGTCGCCACCGACACCGAGTCGGGCACACTCAGCTACGCCCGGCCGCAGACCGTCTTCAATCGCCTGACCGGCACCATCACCTGGCTGCCGCAGGTTGGGCAGGTGATCAAGCGAGGCGGGACGCTGTTCAAGGTCAGCGGGGCGCCGGTGGTGCTGTTGGGCGGCAACTTGCCGGCCTACCGCGACCTGAGCGAGGGCGTCAGCGACGGTGCCGACGTCAAGGAGCTCAAGGAGAACCTGATCGCGCTCGGCTATGACCCGAGCCACCAGATCACTGTCAACGACACATTCGACGCGGCCACGACGACGGCGGTCGAGGCCTGGCAGGCGGCGCTGGGGGAGACCCAGACCGGGACCGTGACGCTCGGCCAAGTCGTCTTCCTGCCCGGCACCCAGCGGATCACAGCCCTCAACGCCACGCTGGGCTCGACCGGTGGCTCGGGGTCGGGCAGCAACGGGTCGAACGGCTCGACCGGCGCGAGCTACGCCGTGCCCGCGCCGAGCGCGCAGTTCGTCAGCCTGACGACGAGCACGACGGCGACCACGACCTCGACGACGTCGAGCACGACGACCACGCCGAACTGCCCGACGACGCCGGCCCAGACCGACACGACCCAGAAGCCGCCGGCGGGATGTCCCAAGCCGAACGGCAAGGGCAATAACGCCACCTCGCTGGCCGCGCTGCTGGCGCTGCTAAAGGCGGAGACTGCGGAGCTGAAGGCTCAGAACAGCGGACGCTCAGGTAGTGGGTCGAACGGCACCGGCACGGGCGGCGGGACCGGTGGGTCGGGCCGCGCGGGCGCCAGTGGCGGCGGCGGTACGAGCGGCGGCGGCACAGGCGGCGGCTCCGGCACCGGCGGATCCGGGGCGGGCGGCGGCGGCTCCGGCGGGAGCGGCGGATCGGGGTCGGGCCGCGGCTCAGGGTCAGGCACTGGCTCCGCGAGCGCCACGTCGATCCTGTCCAGCAGCTCGACCCAGGTCGTCGTGACAGTCGACCTCGACGCGACCAAGCAGACCGAGGCCACCGTCGGCGAGCCCGTGACCGTGGAGCTGCCCGACGGCACGACGGTCAACGGCAAGATCAGCGAGGTCAGCCCGGTGGCGCAATCGAGCAGCAGCTCGGGCTCAGGCAATTCGGGCTCCGGCTCGGGGAACTCGGGCTCCGGCTCGGGCGGCAGCGGGTCCAACAGCAGCCCCTCGGCGACGATCCCGGTCACGATCAGCCTGACCGGCCACCGTCACATCAGCGGTCTCGACCAGGCGGCGGTGAGCGTCAACTTCGAGCAGCAGAAGGCGACCAACGTGCTGTCGGTCCCGGTCACCGCGCTGATCGCGACGGCGGGCGGCGGGTATGCCGTCCAGGAGTCGGCGGCGCCGAACCGGTTGATCCCCGTCACCCCCGGGCTGTTCGCGGCCGGCTACGTGCAGATCTCGGGGCCGCAGGTCTACTCAGGCCTGCAGGTCACCGACTCACAGGGATGACGATCAACGGCGTCGCGCTGCGCCTGCGCCAGGTGACAAAGGAATACCCGGGCGGCGTTCACGCGCTGCGCGCCGTCGACCTCGACATCGCAACGGGCGATCAGGTCGCCGTGGTCGGGCCGTCGGGGTCCGGCAAGACGACGATGCTAACCGTGCTGGGCACGCTCGAGCGCCCGAGCAGCGGCTCGGTCGAGGTGGCCGGGCGGGAGGTGATCGGCGCCTCGGACGCCGAGCTGGCCGGGCTGCGCGCGCACCAGATCGGCTTCGTATTCCAGGGCTTTCACCTCCAGGACACGATGACCGCGCTGGACAACGTGGCGAACGGGATGCTCTACACGGGGGCACCTACCGCGGCACGCCGGGTGGCGGCGAAGGAGGCGCTCGAGCGTGTAGGCCTCGCGCACCGCCTCGACCATCGCCCGCCCCAGCTGTCCGGCGGCGAGCGCCAGCGCGTGGCGATCGCCCGGGCGATCGCCAAGCGGCCGGTGATCATCCTGGCCGACGAGCCGACGGGCAACCTCGACTCCAAGTCCGGCCAGGAAGTGCTCGCGCTGCTTCACGAACTGTCGGCCGACGGGGCCACGCTGGCGCTGATCACGCACGACGAGCAGATCGCCCGCACGTTCCCGCGCCGGATTCAGATGCGCGACGGCGAGATCGTGGGGGACGAGCGGCAGTGAACGCTCGCCTGGCTCCGCGCGAGCTGCTCGCCGTGGCCGTTCAGGGGATTCGCACCCGCCGCCTGCGCGCGGCGCTCTCGGCGCTGGGCATAGCGATCGGAATCGGTGCCATGGTGGCGGTGGTCGGCGTGTCGGCCTCGAGCCAGGCCAACCTGCTCTCGACGATCGACAAGCTGGGGACGAACCTGCTCACGGTCGCCCCGGGCCAGACGTTCCTCGGCGCCAACGAGGTGCTGCCGAGCTACGCGCTCGGGTCGATCGACCACATGCAGGCGGTGCAGGGCAGCGCCGCCATCTACTCGGTGTCGAACGCCACCGTGCGCCGCACGCCATACGTACCGGCCGAGCAGACAGGCGGAATCGGCGTCGACGCGGCCAGCTCGAATCTGCTCGGCACGGTGGGAGGCGAGCTGGCCACCGGCCGCTTCCTCGATTCGGTCAGCGAGCGTTACCCGACCGTCGTGCTGGGCGCCCAGGCGGCGAACACGCTCCAGATACGGCACGTGGTCGGCCACATCCAGGTCTTCCTGGGCGGAACGTGGTTCAACGTCATCGGGACGCTCAAGCCGGTCGTGCTCGATCCCGATCTCGACAGCACGGCGTTCATCGGGCTGCCGGTGGCGGAGCGGCTGTTCCAGACCCAGCCCAGCGCGTCGGAGATCTTCGTGCGCGCGACCGTCGACAAAGTCACGCAGGTCTCGAACCTGCTCGCCGCCACGGCCGACCCGGAGAACCCGGACGGCGTGCAGGTGAGCCGGCCGTCGGACGCGCTCGAGGCCCGGGCCGCGGCCAAGGGCCAGTTCACCACGCTGCTCCTGGGACTCGGCGCGGTGGCGCTGCTCGTGGGCGCGATCGGGATCGCCAACATCATGGTGATCTCGGTGCTGGAGCGACGCGGCGAGGTCGGACTGCGGCGCGCGCTCGGGGCCACTCGACGACACATCAGCTCGCAGTTCCTGGCCGAGTCGGCGCTGCTCGCCGCGC
>JBJMLD010000063.1:0-22626 GCA_045805545.1 Solirubrobacteraceae bacterium
CCGGGGAGTACCGCTGGCCCCCGGCCTCGCGGGCCAGCGGGCGCGCCACCGGCGCGTCGTGGTCGGCCGTCGTGTCGCCCGACAGCTCACCGGCGTCGCCCGGCGCGCTCAGCGCCACCTCGGCCTCCGACAGCGCCTCGGTGTTCTGCGGGGCGGCGCCGTTGCCGCCGCCGCCGCCGTCGATGACCGCGAGAACCGCACCGACCTCGACGGTCGTCCCGACGTCGACGAGGATCTCGGCGAGCGTCCCCGCGGCCGGGGACTCGACGTCCGTGTCGATCTTGTCCGTGGAGATCGAGCAGACGACCTCGTCGCGCTCCACGCGGTCGCCGACCTGCTTGCGCCACTCGACGACGGTCCCCTCGGCGACGGAGACGCCCATCTGGGGCATCCTCAGCTCAGTACGCGAGGAGCTCACGGCATGCCTCCCGGATGTCCTCGGCCTGGGGGAGCACCGCCTGCTCGAGCGGTGGCGAGAAGGGGATCGGGACGTCGGGCGTCGCTACCCGCACGACTGGGCCGTCGAGCGACTCGAATCCGCGCTCGGCAATGACCGCGGCGACCTCCGCGCCGGCGGCGCACGTCGCATTGGCCTCGTCCACGATCACGACCTTCGAGCACCGCTCCACCGAGTCGAGCACTGCCTCGACGTCCAACGGCACCAACGAACGGAGGTCGAGCACCTCGACCGACGCACCATCAACGCCGTCAGGCTCCGTGGCCTCGAGCGCCACCTCGACCATCGCGCCGTATGTGATCACGGCCAGGTCCGAGCCGGACCGCGCGACCCGGGCGCTGAACGGCGTCTCATAGATACCGTCCGGCACCTCGCCACGGACCCGGCGGTAGAGGTGCTTGTGCTCCATGAAGCACACCGGGTTCGGGTCGCGAATCGCAGCGTGTAGCAGTCCCTTGGCATCCGCCGCCGTCGAAGGCGCCACGACCTTGATCCCGGGCGCGTGCATGAACCACGCCTCGGGGTTCTGCGAGTGAAACGGCCCGCCGGAGAACCCACCGCCTGACGGCAGCCGAACCACCAGCGGCACGGCCAGCCCTTGGCGGTAGTGCATCTTGCCCGCGACGTTGACCAGCTGATCGAACCCGCACGAGATGAAGTCCGCGAACTGCATCTCGCACACGGGTCGCAGCCCGACGACCGCGGCGCCCACGGCACAGCCGATGATCGCCGACTCGGCGAGCGGCGTATCCATCACGCGATCGGGTCCGAACTCCTCGAAGAACCCGTCCGTGACCTTGAACGCGCCACCGAACACGCCGATGTCCTCGCCCATGATCAGCACGCGCTCGTCGGCGCGCAGCTCGTCGCGCAGGGCCGAGGAGATTGCCTGGAGGTAGGTCATCTCGGTCATGACTGAAACCCGCTCCAGCGTGGGATGCCGTCGCCGAGCGGCTCGGCGTCGCCAACACAGAACACACCGTCGACAGCCGTGTCCGGATCAGGCATCGGCGCTGCCAGCGCCTCCGATGCCGCCTCGTCGATCGACGCCGTCACCTCGGCTCGGACGGCGGCCACATCGACGCCCAATTCCGATAAGCGTTTCTCCTGTTGGTCAATCGGATCGCGCGCTCGCCACTCCTCGACCTGCTCCTTGGGCACGTATTTCATGTCGTCGTGCGCCGCGTGGCCGTGCATGCGCATCGTGACCGCCTCGATCAAGGTCGGGCCCTCGCCGGCGATCGCACGCGAGCGCGCCGCGAACGATGCCTCGAACATCGCCTCGACGTCATTCCCATCCACCGTGACACCGACGAAACCGTAGGCCGCCGCCCGCTCCACGGGATCGACCGCGAACTGCTTGTCCAGCGGCGTCGAGTAGGCGTACTGGTTGTTCTCGAGCACGAACACGACGGGCAGCTTCTGTACGCCGGCCCAGTTCATCGCCTCGTGGAAGTCGCCTCGGGACGTTGAGCCGTCGCCGAACCAGGTCATCGCGCAGCGCGGCTCGCCGCGGAGCTTGAACGCCATCGCCATACCGGTGGCCACGAGCATCATGTCGGGCAGCATCGACACCATGCCCACGCAGCCGAGCGTCGGGTCACCGAAGTGCACGTTGCCGTCACGACCGCGCGTCACGCCCGCGTCCCGACCCATGTACTGGGCCAAGATCCGGCCCGGCGGAACCCCGCGGATGATGTGCGCCGCGAGATCACGGTGCAGGATGCAGAGCCGGTCCTGGGGCGCCATCGCGAACGCCGCACCGGCGGAAACCGCCTCCTGGCCGTAGCCGTCGTAGAACGAACCAGGCACCTTGCCCTGGCGGTAGAGCGTCATCGCGCGCTCCTCCAGCCCCCGCATCATCAGCATCGCCCGCAGCAGCCAGATGCGGTCCTCCAAGTTGAGGTGCCCTACCGCGGGCTCATCCTCGCCCGGGGTCGCCGAAGCAATATCGGTTGCCATCAAACCTCTTTTCGTCCGTGGGCCGGACCGGGGTCTCCGTCCAGCCCCGCTTTCTGTGGCCGCTCCGGGATCTCCGGTTCGGCGCCAGCGAACGCGATGCCGCGAGCTTACTCCTCGCGGTGGCGGGGCAGGTCGGACTGCGGGGTCTTACCCTTCAGCCATGGACCGTGCCTGGCTCGCGCGCATGCGCTGGCGCCGGCGTGGCGCCTGGCTTTGGCCGGCCTTCGCAGGGGCCTTCATCGCCGATGCCGTGATCGGGCATATCTGGCCTCCGGCGGGGGAGACGCAAACGCTGGTCGGGGCGGCGTTGATCGGCTGTTTCCTCAACCTGATCGCGGTCGTCCTGCTGCGCACGCCCGGGGCGGCGCTGATTCGCCGGCTCAGGCCAGATCTCCCGCGAGTGGTGGCGCGTGACTACGCCGGGACGATCGCGATCTCGCTGATCACGGCGGGGCTGCTCATCATCGGGCTCGCGCACCGCTCGACGATCATCGCCAACCGCCGCGCCATGAACGACGCGATCGCGCGTGCCCAGGCCTTCATCGGCGACCGGGCGCCGGCTGAGTTCCGCCGCAACATCGCCCACGTCGACACGTTCGCGATCGAGCCCCGGCGGATCTACCGGACGTGCGTGCCCAGCCAGGCCACGCGTCGGACCTACTGCGTGATCGTCAAGACGCAGATGCCGTTCACCCAGAGCGTCAGCTTCGCCGGCTACGAGCCGAACGCCGACTTCTCCGCCGGCGCGGGCTGATCCGTTAACCAGGTGCCGACTTCGCGGCCGGGGCCGGCTGATCCGTAACACAGATTGAACGCTCATTTTAATGGCGACCCTGTGACACAGATTGAACGTTCATTTTAATGCTGGAGGTGGCGCTGGACGTGGCGTTTAGGCTCAGTCGATGACCACCAAGCGGATCGCGCTGACAGCCAGCATCCTCGGCTCGGGGATCGTGTTTCTGGACGGCACGATCGTCAACGTCGCGCTGCCGGCGATCCGCTCGAGCCTGCACGGCGGGTTGGTCACCCAACAGTGGGTGGTCGAGGCCTACCTGCTGACGCTGTCCTCGCTACTGCTCGTCGGTGGCTCGCTGGGCGATCTGTTTGGCCGCCGGCGAGTCTTCGCGCTGGGCGTCACCGGCTTCGGTGCGTTCTCGCTGTTATGTGCGGTGGCGCCGAGCAGCGGGTTCCTGATCGCGGCGCGCGCGCTGCAGGGGATTGCGGGGGCTCTGCTCGTGCCGAGCACGCTGGCCCTGATCGTCGACACGTTCCCGGAGGGGGAGGAGCGGGCGGGGGCGATCGGGAGCTGGACGGCGCTCACAGGCGTGGCCACCGTGATCGGACCGCTCGGCGGCGGCGCGCTCGTCCAGGCCACCTCGTGGCGCTGGATCTTCGCCATCAACGTGATCCCCGTGCTGCTCACGCTGTACCTGATCTCGAGGCTGCCCAGCGACACCCGTACGCCCGGCCACGTCGATTTCCCCGGCGCGATCCTCTGCGCCCTCGGCCTTGCCGGTCCCGTGTTCGCGTTGATCGAGCAGCCGCAGTACGGCTGGGGCGACCCGAAAGTGGCGATTCCCCTGGTTGGCGGCGTCCTGCTGTTCGCCGGTTTCCTCGTCTGGGAGGGCCGCAGCCCCGCCCCGATGATGCCGTTGACGCTGTTCAAGATCCGTAACTTCGCGGTCGGCAATCTGACGACGCTGACGCTCTACGCCGGCCTCGGCGTGGCCACGTTCTTCCTCGTCCTGTTCATCCAGCAGGTAGGCGGTTACACCCCGATCCAGGCCGGCATGTCATTGCTCCCGATCACGGTCGTCGTCTTCCTGCTGTCCAGGCGCTTCGGCATGCTGGCTGATCGCCTCGGCCCTCACCTGTTCATGGGCGGCGGGCCGATCGTGGCCGGCGTCGGGCTGTTGCTGTTCATGCGGGTCGGCGCCAACGCCGACTACCTGACCCAGATCCTCCCCGGCGTGCTCGTGTTCGCGTTCGGGCTGGCCGCCACGGTGGCGCCGCTGACCGCGACGGTGCTCGCGTCCGTCGAAGCCGGTCACGCGGGGCTGGCCAGCGGAGTGAACAATGCGATAGCGCGGGTGGCGAGCCTCTTGGCAATCGCCGCTCTCGGCGCCGTCGTCTCAAACAGCTTCAGCAACCACATCGCGCACGCGCTTGCCGGCCGCTCGCTCAGCGCGCCCGCCCGCGTGGCACTGACCCAGGCCAAGATCCGGCCGCTGGTCACGACCACCAACGGTGTGCCGGCACAAGAGAAACCCGCAGTTCACGCCGAGCTGGTCAGCGCCTCGGTGCACGCGTTTCGCGTCGGCATGGGGATCTCCGCCGCGCTGGCGATGCTCGGAGGCGTGGTGGCGCTGGTCGGGATCGTCAACCCGAAGCGCGATGTCCGCTGCGCCGACTGCCCGGGCGGCGCGCTCGCGGCGGGAAACGGGGCGGCGCTCCAAGTCCGCGAGGCAGAGCCGGCCGGCGCTTCCGCGTCGGCCTGAGGCACCCTGACGCAGAGTTCCCCAGCCCCAGCCGAAACAAGGACGGGAAGCGCAGAGCCAGGAAAGGATCGCCGCTCAGGGTGAGGCGCCCGTTGGCCATCAGCTGCGGCCACGCCGCCGCGCCGACGCCGAGCCGCAGCAGATCGGTCAGGGCGACCGTGGCGGTGGCGCCGGGCGCCGCGGCCGCGCCCGGGCGGATCCGCAGGCGCCCATCGTCGATGAGCAGCGACACGGGAGTGCCGCGACGCCGGGGCAGGACCCGGATCCGCAACTCCAGTGTCGCGGTGAGCCCGCGGGCGCTCCGGCGGTCGAACCAGATCACGACATCAGGTACTGCATCGCCTCGGTGGGATCCGAGAACAGCATCAGGGCGTCGTCGGTGGCGACCATGCGGCCGTAATGCGTCGACATCTCGTGTTGGATCGAGTAGGCGTCGATCGCGTAGCCGAGCGCCTCGGAGACCTCCTCGTAGGGGATCGATAGGCGTTCGCGGGCCCGGACGTCCCAGAAGGCAGGCTGCTCGATCACCTCGATCCTGTCCCGCCGCCCGAGTACCTCGGCCACTGCGTCGCCCTCGGCGCTCTTGGCCATGACGATCCCGACGTAGTCGTAGCCGGCGCCGTCACCCGGATCCGAGCCCGAGTTCGAGCCCGAGCCCAAGCCGGCCGCGCCCGCCGCCCGGCGCGCCACCACGGGCCTGATCCGCCGCTTGGCACCCGACGCGCCGTCGCCTACAACGGCGCTCACACCCGCCACCCGCTCGCCCTCCATGTCCGCCCCGAGCGCCCCGGCCGCCTCGATCGCCAGCGGCTCCCACTCGGCCACCCAGCCGTCGATGACCTCGCGATTCGCCGACCCGTGGGACGCATCACCACACAGAAAGCGCACGAACTGCTCGGTCCAGTCCCGCGCCCATTCCCACTCCTGGGTGGCCGCCCCAGCCAGCACCGGCGTGACCGTATCGCCGTTCGCGGCGGCCTGGCGGATGCCGAAGTCGCGGCGCAGCAGCGTTCCCACGAGCGGCTCGAAGCACAGGTTGGCGGCGATGAC
Organism: Solirubrobacteraceae bacterium; assembly: GCA_045805545.1. Taxonomy (GTDB): domain Bacteria; phylum Actinomycetota; class Thermoleophilia; order Solirubrobacterales; family Solirubrobacteraceae; genus Palsa-465. Next base: position 5,968 of record JBJMLD010000063.1, read on the forward strand.
CACCTCGCCCCAGTCCGGCGCAGCGACCAGTCGCTCGAGGTAGCGCCGCGTCGGCTGCCAGCGCTCCTCGTGCAGGAAAGCGTCGCGCGCGGTCTCGATCGGGAACGGCCCATGATGGCGCTCCAGGTCCATCGCGTAGAGGACGATCGCCTGGGCCGAGCGCTGCTTCATCGCTGCCTGTAGGCACACGCACGTGGCCACCGAGTCCGACAGGCAGGCGCGTCCGATCGTCGCCAGCGCGAACCACAACCCGTGCTCGACGAAAGCCGACACCTGAAGGCGCGCCCGCAGCAGCTCCACCCAGCGAGGCGAGAAATCCTCGACCAGCCGCATCGCGCTCTCTACCTGGCGCTCCAGCGCGGCGGCCCGCTGGTAGAACGGCCGCTCCCAGAATTCACCCGGGTCGCGGAAGGCGAACCAGTCCGAGCTGCGCAGTGCGGTGGACGCGTCGTCCCAGGTCCCGCGCCCATCCTCGAAGCTGACCGGCCAGCCGCGGTTCAGGTGGCGATGGACAGACGGCTGGGTGTCGATCGTCACGTCCTCGTAGAGCGTGGCGCGGCGCTTGGCCGGGGTGAACCAGGTGAAGTCGCGCTCGGACGCGTCGGAGGCGCCGGCCGTTGAAGCTGCCGGCGCCTCGAACGACTTGACGGGGGGACCGGCGGGCGCCGGCTCGGCTTCGGCCGAGGTCGTGAACTTGTCGACGAAGATGCGCTGCCCGTCGATCCCGTGGCGCGCCAGCATCGCCTCGGCCGCCTCGACCATCGGTGGCGGACCGCACATGTACACGTCGGGGTCGGCGAACGAGTCGCCGGCCGCAGCGAGGAACTCGTCGACCACCTCGTGCACGAACCGCCCCGTCACCGGGGTGAACTCGCACAGGCCCGCCGCCAGCTCGGTGTAGAAGAGATCAGCGGCGCTCCGCGCCCCGTAGAAGAAACGGATCGGGCGCTGACAGCCCTGTCGCCCGAACTCACGCAGCAGCGAGAGGATCGGCGCCATCCCGGACCCGCCGGCGACCATCAGGATCGGCCGATTGGATTCCCGTGCGTGCAGGGCCCCGTACGGGCCGGTGAACCCAACGACGTCGCCGGGTTTCAGGTCACCATCGAGCTTCCCGGAGAACCGCCCCCCGGGATAGCGCTTGACGATCAGCTCGATGCGTCCCGAGTCGATGTTGGCCATCGAGAACGAGCGCCGCTCGCCGTCGACGTGAAGATCGACGTACTGCCCGGGCGTGAACTCGAACCCGTGCGCCCGGAGCACCAGCCGCGTGATGTCGCGCGTCAGCGGCTCGACGGCCTCGACCACGCCCTCGCCGTCGCGGATCGCATGCGACAGCCGGTAGTTGTCTGGGTCGTAGTGGAGCAGCTCGACGACCAGGTCCTGCTCGGGCATGGCCCGGCACATGAGCGCGTAGCCGCCCGAACGCTCGGTGTCGGACAGGGCGAAGTTCGAGTATCGCTTGAGCGCGACGTCGCCCTCGAGCAGGAAGCACTTGCAGGCCGAGCATTGACCCTCACGACAGCCGTACACCAGGTTGTAGCCCTGGCGGAACGCGGCGTCGAGCACCGTCTCCTCCGGGCCGCACTCGATCTCCTCGCCGATCGGCTCAAAGCGGACCCGCGGCACTAACCGCTCCAATCGCCCGACGGCAGTCCCAGCTCGGCGGCCACGCGGATATTCGGCGAGACGAAGCGCAGATCGTGGCGGCGGATGTCGTCGAGCGTCCAGCGCCGCTCGGACCCGAGGTGCGGCTGCCCGATCAGCGAGTGGCCGTCGGCGCGTACGAAGCCGAGGGCCTTGATCACCTCGCTCGCCTCCCAGCCGTGGTAGCGGTCGAGGTAATTGCGGTCGCCGGTGTAGCGGCCAGGGTTCGACTCGTCCATCCACTGGCACTCGTGCGAGCAGTAGAACCGTGTGCGGTCCTCGACGACCCGGTGGCGGCGGTCGGCTTCCGACACGCACAGGCCTTGGCAGGTCCAGCAGAACGGCGGCGCCATGTTCATGAACCGCAGCGGCAGGAAGCCGGCGGCCGGATCGGTCCCTGTGCGGAACGCCTCCCAGAACGCGCCGTACTCGGCGTACCAGCCTGGGTACTTGTCCTCGAACCACTCGAAGTCGCGCTCGTCGAGCGGGTCGAAGCGCCAGTGCGCGAGCGGCCAGGCGGCGAAGGCGAGGATCGCGTGGCGGTGGTGAACCCCGGCGACGAGCCGTTCCCGCGCGCGGTCGAACACATCGGTCGGAATGTCGAGCCCCAGCTTGCCGAGCTTCATCACGTATGCCCGGTGCCAGTCGTCGCGCACCCAGCGATCCCACTTGTCGAGATAGGACTCGGGGTCGCTTCGGTCGCGCGAGAAGTACTCCATGACCACGGCGGAGAAGATGTCGATGAAGGCGTGGTTGATCCAGAACGCCTGCTGCAGATCGCGCTCGATCAGCGGGGCGTTGTGGTCGTCCTGCAGGACCGTCAGCAGCGTCGCGTAGCCGTTCGAGATGTGCCGCGCCTCGTCCGACTGCACTGAGAGGTAAGTCGTCGGCAGCGTGAAGTCGCCATTGCGTGCGGCGACGTCGGGCAGCGCGACGAACACGATGTTGGTGAACGCGGTCTCGGCCACGACCTGCAACGTGAAGGCGCACTGGATCGGGTCACCCACCATGAAGTGGCTGAGCATGTTCAGGCCCGGGTTGGTGAGCACGCTGTTGCAGAACGCCTTCGGCCCGAGGTTCCATCCGGCCGGGTCGGGCACGTTCTTGGCATACCAACGAGCCAGGGACATCTGCATCCCTGTGTGGCGGATCTCGTCCACGAACTGCACGTGGTAGCCGTTACGCAGCTCGTTGTTGGGGACCGCGCTCATCAGCATCGACATGCACCGGCCGGCGCCGATCTCGGCGAAGTTCGTCACGGTGATGAACGGCTTGAGGATCTCGAGCCAGCGCTCGTGGGCCTTGCTCGGCATGTCGGCGCGCACCGCCGCGTCGAGCCCTCCGTACACCCGCTCGTCCTTCTCGAGCTCCATCGGCAGGTACTCGCGCATGATGTGCTTCATCGGGTCCTTGGCCTTGTGCGGGAACCGATAGCGCGTGGGGTAGCGAACCGCTGGCTCGAAGTACGTCGGCTCCCAGCCGAGCTGAGCGATCCGGTCGTGCGTCTGGGTGATGCTCCGGCGGCTCACGGGACGCACGGTACGCCTAAGCGATCGCCTTCTCCACGGCGTTTTCAACGTTGTTGCGCTGCGCTTTTGTGAGAATTTGACAATGGAGCCGATCCCATCCGAGACGGTCGCCGCCGTGCGGGCGGCAACCGGGCCGCTGACCGACGGGATCATCCAGGCGATCCGGGCCGAGAACCCGGCGTACGCCGAGGTGCTGACCGCGCCCGAGGGGATCGGCATCCGACTCGGGATCGAGCAGGCGATCGGAGCCTTCCTCGACGCGGTCGAGCGCGGCGATCGGCCCGCCGGCGAGACGGCCGAGGTGTGGCGTCGCCTCGGCGAGGCCGAGTTCCAGGCCGGCCGCAACCTCGACGCGCTGCGAGCCGCATGGCGCACCGGGACGCGCGCCGCCTGGCGCGGCGCCGCCGACCTGGCCGCGTCCGCGGGCGTGCCCACTCAGACCGTGATCGCCCTGGCCGAGGCGATCTTCGTGTTCACCGACGAGCTCGCCACCGACGTGGTCGAGGGTTATCTCCGCATCCAGTCCGATCAGGCCGGCGAGCGTGAGCGCCGGCGCCGGCGGCTGGCCACGCTGTTGCTCGACCCTGACGGCGGTGACCCCGAGGCGGTGGCGCACGCCGCCGAGCTCGCGCGCTGGCCACTGCCGCGCACGCTCGCGGTGCTGGCGCTCGACGCAGACAGCCCCGGTGACGTCTCGCGCCGCCTGGACGTCGACGCCCTCGTGGCGAGCGAGGCGAGCGGGGCGCTGCTCGTCCTGCCCGACCCCGACGGGCCCGGACGGGGGTCAGCGCTAAGCCGCGCGCTCGACCGTGTCCCCGCAGCGCTCGGGCCCACGGTGCCACCGCGAGAGGCGGCACGCTCGCTGCGCTGGGCGCGACTGGGGCTCGAACTGGTGCGTCGTGGCGCGCTGCCCTCCGAGTGCCCGACCCGGGTCTCCGACCACCTGGCCAGCGTCATCCTGCTCCGCGACGAGGACATGGCCGGCGCCTTGATGCAGCGCGCGCTCGGGCCGGTCGAGCGGCTGCCCGCGGCCGAGCGCGAGCGGCTGCTCGAGACCCTGTCTGCCTGGCTCGCCCATCAGCGCCACACGCCGGGGATCGCCGCCGAGCTGCACGTCCACCCCCAGACCGTGCGCTACCGGATCGGCAAGCTCCGCGAGCTGTTGGGCGAGGCGCTCGACACGCCCCAAGGCCGCTTGGACCTGGAGCTGGCGCTGCGGGCTCGAGCCGCACGCCGCTGAGCTATTCGGTCATGACCGTAACGGGTACGATCGCCGCCACCAGTCCAGGTAAAGGGAGGCACGATCGATGGCGGAAGCGACGAAGACGCGTGCGCGCAAGAGCCCGAACGGGCGCACCGGGCCGGTGGCCGAGCGCGTGACGCAGCTGCGAGACAGGGCGAAAACTGATCCTGAAGGCGCTCGCGAGGAGGCGTGGAACTGGCTCGAGGAGCTCGGCCGCCGCGCGGTCAGCGATCGCGAGGGCGCGCTGGCCGAGCTTCAGGAGATCTTTCTGAGCGGTCAGCCGGCCGAGGGCGTCAGCGGCCAGACCGAGGGGATCCTCGTCACCTGGACGATGCAGCCGCTGGCCGACAAGGTGATCGGCTCCATCACGAACGCCTGGATGCCATGGCTGGGCAAGAAGTTCTACCCGGAGGAGAAGCGCGGTGAGAACACGCTGACGAACAGCGCCCGCCTGCCGGCCAAGCTCCTGTGGCCGCTCTACAAGACCTCGCATTCGCCGCTCGGTCGCACCGCGTTCGACTTCACGACGTACGTCGAGGCGGGCAAGCTGGATCCGTCGGTCGACGTGCTGGTGATCGACTACGAGAGCGTGCGCAGCAACCCGCGGCTGCTGATCCGGCAGATCCGCGACGAGCTGGTGCAGATCGTCCCCGGGGCCAACCTGGGCAAGATGCTGGTCAAGGTCCCACGCCGGCGCGAGCTGTTCCCGGCGCTGTACTTCGCGCTCAAGTCGGACCTATAGGCCGTACGCGGGTCGCTTGCGCCGGCCGTCAGTTCTCGTCGCCCGCGGTCAGCTCTTCCATTTCGTCGTGCTCGAGCGGTAGGCAGACGTCGCAGAAGTCCTGGCCGAACGGGCTCAGGCGGATGCTGCGTTGCACGCTCTTGGCGCGCGAGGTGTCCTTGATCGCCTGGAGCACGTCGGGTTGGGCCTCGAGCACCTGGTAGGCGATCGGGTCCTTCAGCGGCTCATCGGAGAGCCAGATTAGCCCCAGGCGGTGGAGGTTGTTGAGATAGGCCGGGACGCGGTCGCGAAAGCGTGCACCGGATTGCGCGCCGACCATGTTGAGGCCTTGCTCCACCAGCTGCGAGCCCATTCCGATCAGATTGGTGGCCCGCACATCGACCATCGGCTGCGGCCCGTCGGACGCCAGCAGCCGAAGGATCCGCGCCTCGTCGGGCGCGAGCTCGGTGAGGATGCGTGCGTAGGCCGGATGCGCGCCGATGCCGTCGCCCACGTCGGCCGCCTGCTTGAGTAGCTCGGCGCCGAGGCGCCGCAGCGACTCCTCGTCGCCCGCGCCGTTGCGCCGACCGCGGCGCGAGAGCGTGTTCGAGGGCGGCATCAGCAGCCTCACCTGCTCGTCGAGATCGGCGATGCCGAGGAACTCCCGCGCATAGCGGCGCAGGTCATCGCGGACCTCGAAGACCAGCTCGGCGGCGGCATCGCGGTCGACCGCGGCCCGCGCCAGCCGGGTGGCGAGGCCTAGGCCGGTGCCCACGCTCCAGCCCGCCGCGCGCAGCCACGTCCGGGCGCTGAGGCGCACCAGGCTGGGCAGCACCTCGACGGGGTGCGGTTCCAGCTGCGGGGGTGCGTCGTCGGCGTCGCTCATCCGAACAGGCCCAGGTGGACGAGACCTCCCGCAAAGCCGAGCACCGCGCCGTGCAGGAGCAGCAGCCACTCATCCTCCTTGGTTGCCGTACGCAGCATCTCGGCGAAATCAGCCGGCGCCATCTCACGCATTCGCTCGGCGATCAGCTTACGCATGGTCTTGCTCTGCCGGCGGCTGAAATCCGGATCTGAGAGCGGCGTCATCATCGCCTCGACGGGCGCCGCCGCGAACGACTGGCGAATCGCGTCGTACTCGCGCCGCCCCACGGCGACCCGGACGGCGCTCCGCGCCGGGCCGACGGCGCGGTCGACCGCAGGACGCATGGCCGATTCGATCAGCGAGCGGGTGCGATCCGACTGCGGCCCGTGCAGCAGCTCGCCGCCGAAGTTCGAGACGGTCACGATCTCATCGGCCACGATCCGCGCGTAGACGTCTGACACCTCGGGCTGGCGCTTGACGAACAGACCCTGGAAGCGCAGCGGCCCGAAGCGGCGCGGCTCGGGTGGTTCATAGATCATCCACAGCGCCACCCAGTTGGTGACGTAGCCGACTATCACGCCGAGGATCGGTAGCAGCCACCAGGCGGTCACGAAGTGGGTTATGGCGGCGACCGGGATCCCCAGCACGAAGCCGAAGAAGAAACCGAAGTTCTGGATGAACTTGAGCTCGCGGCGACCCATGTCGAGGAACACCCGGTTGGCCAGCTCCGGGTCAAAGCGCTTGATCACCATCAGCTTGACGTCGACCAGCTGGTCGATGTTCTCCGCGATCTCGTCGGTCAGGTGGTGGACGATGTCCGGCATCTGCCGCTGGACCCGCTGGTGCACGAGCTCGCGCAGCGACGGCGGCAGCTCGCGCCACAGCCGCGGATGCTCGCGCTTCATGATCCGCTCGACAAGCTCGTCGATCTCGCCCCGCATGCCCTTGATGATCTGATCGGCGATCTGCTCCGGCTCGAGCTGCTGGAAGAACTCCCGCGGCGTGCCGAGCTTCGCGATGCCGCTGTCGACGGCCAGGCTGCCCATCTTCGCCGCGCGAGACGGGATGATTCCCTGCCAGCCGATCCCGCCGACCATGATCCCCGGGACCTGGCGGATCTTGTACGGCAGCACCCGAGCCACCGACTGCAGCCAGGGCGCGCGCAGGCCCTTGAAGTGGACCGGATAGAACAGCATCAGCACGCCGGTCCAGTTGGTCAGGTAACCGATCGCCCCGGTCACGATCGGGACAGTGATGAGCGCGAGCGTGCTTTGGCTCAAGGTGGACTCAACGCTACCCGTGAGTAGCACGGGTCGCACCACGAACCGGTGCGTGGCGATTAGTGTTCCGGCGCGAAATGGCCTACGTTGCCCTCATCACCGGCGCCTCGAGCGGGATCGGTGAGGCGGCCGCGCGGCGCCTCTCCCGCGAACCTGACGTCAAGTTGATCGTCGTCGCCCGGCGGGAGGAGAAGCTGCGAGCGCTGGCCGACTCAACCGGCGGGGCGACGGTCGTCGCGGTTGACCTGACCTCAGATGACGCGCCTGCGCGCGTGCGCGAAACCGTCGAGCGCGAGCACGGCGGCCAGCTTCATCTGCTGCTCAACAACGCCGGCGGCGCCTGGCGGGGGCGGTTCGACGAGACCGGTTGGGCGAACATCGACCGGCACATGCGGCTGAACTTCGAGGCGCCGGTCAGGTTGACCGAGGCGCTCTTGCCGTTGCTGCGCGCGACAGCGGCCGCGGCCGGGAGCGAAGCGGCCGAGGCCGGCCCCGAGCGGCGCGTGTCGATAGTCAACATCGCGAGCACAGCGGCGCGCGTCTCGCGACCTAAATCCGGTGCCTACTCGTGCAGCAAGTTCGCACTCGCGGCCTGGAATGACGCCCTGGCCGCCGAAGAAGCGCAGCACGGCATCCACGTGGGCATGGTGCTGCCCGGGTTCGTCAAGACCGAAGGGTTTCCGGCCGCCGAGCTGTTGGCCAAGCCACACACGCGCTGGATGGTTTCCTCGCCGGAACGGGTAGCCGAAGCGATCATGCAAGCGGGACCGGGCGGCAAGGCCGAGCGTTACGTGCCGCGGCCGTACTGGCTGGCGGCGGCGGCGCGCCTCCTGGCGCCGGCGCTCGTGCGGCGCGCCCTCGCCGGCGGTGGCTTCACCACCGCGACGAAGGCCTCGGCCGAGTAGCCCGCCGAGCAGATCGCCGCCGCGGCCCGCGGGCTAACCTACAGTGGTGTAACAACCCGAATCCAGGAGCAGTGTCATGAATGCAAATGCCCGCCGTGTGGCGGTGCTCGGGGGCATACGGATACCTTTCGCGCGCCAGGACGGACCCTACGCGACCGCGTCCAACCAGGACATGCTGACCGCGACAATCGACGCCCTGGCCTCGAAGTACGCGCTGGAGGGCGAGACGCTTGGTGAGGTGGCGGCCGGCGCCGTTCTGAAGCACAGCCGCGACTTCAACCTGACCCGCGAGTCCGTGCTCGGATCGAAGCTAGCCCCCGAGACGCCCGCCTATGACGTTCAGCAGGCCTGCGGCACCGGGCTCGAGACCACGATTCTCGTCACCAACAAGATCGCGCTCGGGCAGATCGAGTGCGGGATCGCGGCCGGCGTCGATACGACCTCCGACGCGCCGCTGGCCCTGAACGAGGACCTGCGCGAGGTCCTGCTCGAAGCCAAGCGCGCGAAGAGCAACGGTGCCCGGCTGCGCGCTCTGGCCAAGATCCGCCCGCAGCAGGTGGTCCCCGAGATCCCGCGCAACGCCGAGCCGCGGACCGGCTTGTCGATGGGCGAGCACACGGCGATCATGGCGCGCGAGTGGGGCATCGGCCGCGAGGAGCAGGACGAGCTCGCCGAGCGCAGCCACCGGCGGGTGGCGGACGCGTACGACAGCGGCTTCCTCGCTGACCTGGTCACGCCTTTCAACGGCCTCGAGCGCGATCAGAACCTGCGGCCCGACTCGAGCAAGGAGAAGCTGGCCAAGCTGAAGCCGGTGTTCGGCGGACCCGAGGGCACGATGACGGCCGGCAACTCGACCCCGCTCAGCGACGGCGCGTCCGCCGTGCTGCTGGCCAGCGAGGAGTGGGCAGCCGCGCACGGTCTTGCCGCCCAGGCCTACTTCAGCGAGGCGCAGACGGCCGGCGTCGACTATGTGGGCAAGAAGGAGGGCCTGCTCATGGCCCCCGCCTACGCGATGCCGCGCATGCTCGACCGCGCCGGACTGTCGCTGCAGGACTTCGACTATTACGAGATCCACGAGGCGTTCGCGGCGCAGGTGCTGTGCACGCTGAAGGCCTGGGAGGACCCGGTGTTCTGCCGCGAGCGGCTCGGCCGGGACGAGCCGCTGGGTGCGATCGATCGCGATCGCCTCAACGTCCATGGCGGCTCGCTCGGTGCTGGGCACCCGTTCGGCGCCACCGGCGGGAGGATCGTCAGCGGTTTGGCGAAGACGCTTTCGAGCAATGGTGGTGGGCGTGGCCTGATCTCGATCTGCGCCGCCGGCGGACTTGGCGTGACGGCAATCATGGAGGCAGCGTGATGGCGGACCGATACCAGCAGCTGATCAACACCCCACTCGGGAAGATCGTCTCCAAGCAGGTTGGCCTGCCCGCGCCGGTCCGGCTCGAGCGCTACGAGCGCGGTCAGCCGGTGATCAGCGGGCCGGTCCTGCTCGGCGCCGCCCCGGGCGGGCGGCTGGGCGGCGCGGTCGCCCGCGTGCTCGTCTCGATTGGCGCTGAGGCGCACACACCGATGCTCGACGAGCTGCGCGCCGCCGCGGCCGATGCCGAACTTGACGCCGGCGTCTTCAACCCCGAGGTGGCTCCCTCCGAGCAGACATTCAAGGCGCTCGTGTTCGACGCCAGCGGCATCACCTCGACCGACGAGCTCCGCGAGGCGTGGGATTTCTTCCACCCGACGATCCGTCGCGTGGGGCAGTCCGGGCGCGTGCTCGTGCTCGGTACACCGCCCGAGGACGCGGAGTCGCCGCCTGCGGCGATCGCCCAGCGCGCGCTCGAAGGCCTGGTGCGCTCGATTGGCAAGGAGGTCCGGCGTGGAGCGACGGCTCAGCTGGTGTACGTGGCGCCGTCGGCTGAGCAGGGGATCGAGTCGACGCTGCGCTTCTTCCTCTCGACCAAGTCGGCCTACGTGTCAGGCCAGGTGGTGCGGATCGTCGCCGAGGGCTGGATCAATCCGGGCGTCAACTGGGAGCGGCCGCTGTCCGGCAAGGTCGCGCTGGTGACCGGCGCCTCGCGCGGGATCGGCGCTTCGATCGCCGAGGTCCTGGCCCGCGACGGTGCGCATGTGGTTGGCGTCGACGTGCCGGCCATGGCGGATGAGCTGGCTTCCGTCACAGGGCGCCTCGGAGGCTCGTCTTTGACAGCCGACATCACGGACGCCGGCGCACCGAAGCAGATCGCCACCCACCTGCTGGATGCGCATGGCGGGGTCGACGTGATCGTCCACAACGCCGGCATCACTCGCGACAAGACGCTGGGCCGCATGAGCGAGGATCTGTGGAGCGCCGTGATCGAGGTCAACCTGAACGCGCCGCAACGGATCGACCGCGAGCTGTTCGAGCGCAAAGCGGTGCGCGACGGCGGGCGGATCGTCTGCGTGTCATCGATCAGCGGAATCGCCGGCAACGCCGGCCAGACGAACTACTCGACCTCGAAGGCCGGTGTCATCGGGTTCGTCCAAGCATGGGCGCCCGTCGCGTTCAAGCAGGGCGTCACGCTGAACGCTGTCGCCCCCGGTTTCATCGAGACTCAGATGACAGCGGCGATGCCGATCGCCACCCGCGAGGCGGGCCGGCGGATGAACAGCCTGTCCCAGGGCGGCCTGCCGGTCGACGTGGCCGAGACGATCGCCTGGTTCGCCTCACCGGGGTCAGGATCGGTGAACGGAAACATCGTGCGCGTTTGCGGGCAGAGCCTGCTGGGAGCGTGAGCGCGATGCCCGTACGTGAACTCTCATCCTCGCCGCCGATGCCGCTCCTGTTCGCGCGCGCAGGCGTGGCGATGGTCCCGTTTGCCTCGCGGCTGCCGTTCGTCGGCGGCGGCGGGCAGGACATCCCGGATCTGACGCTGGTGCTGAACGACGTCGCGGTCGAGCCGGGGCGCGTCGAGGCGTACGGCCGGGTGTGCGGCTTGGAGGGTTCGGGCCTGTCGGCCGGGACGCTGCCGCCGACCTACCCACACATGCTGGCCTTCCCGCTGCAGCTGTCGCTGATGACCGACGGCAGCTTCCCGTTCCCAGCGATGGGGCTCGTCCACATCTACAACCGGATCGTCCAGCACCGGCCTTTGTCCGTCTCGGAGCGGTTGACGCTGCGCGTGTGGTCGGGTCCCGTCGAGCCGCATCCCCGGGGCCGCCAGTTCTCGATCCACACCGAGGCGCGGGTGGGTGACGAGCTCGTGTGGGAGGAGATCTCGACGAATCTCAAGCGCGGTGGCGGGGACTCTGCTGCCGAGGCACCTGATGTGCCATCCGCGGCTGATCTCCCCGTGGGTGAGGAGTGGAAGCTCGGGGGTGATCTTGGCCGGCGCTACGGGTCGGTGTCGGGCGACCTGAACCCGATCCACGTGCATCCGCTGACCGCGCGGCTATTCGGTTTCCCCTCTGCGATCGCGCACGGGATGTGGACCAAAGCCCGCTGCCTGGCCGCGCTGTCCTCGCGCCTGCCGGACGCGTTCAACGTCGAGGCGGCGTTCCGCAGGCCGATCGTGCTGCCCGCCACGGTGGCGTTGACGGCCAGTCCGGGCGAAGGCACGGCGTCGGGCGACGTCGGCTTCGGCGTCCGCGACGCGGACAAGGACACGCCTCACCTCGATGGACGGCTGACGCCGATATCGGCCGGCAGCTAGGCCGCCGCCGGAGGCTCGTCGCCGAGTTCGTCGAACATCTCGCGCATCCGGTCGAGCACGGCCGCGGCGGTGCGGAGCTCCTCGTCGTTGAAGTCGGCCAGCGCGGCGCGCCAGAGCGGCTCGTAACGCGCGCGGCGCTCCTCGATCAGCCGGTTGCCCCGCTCGGTCAGCGAGATCAACACAACGCGACGGTCACGCTCTGATCGTTTGCGGCGCACCAACCCGGCGGAGGCGAGCCCGTCGAGCATCTCGGTTGCGCTGGCCGGCGAGAGCTCGGCGGCAAACGCGAGCTCGCTGAGCGACAGCTCGCGGTGGCCCCGCAGACCGAACAGCAGGCTGGACTGGGCGTCGCTGAGACCGCTCTGCTCGCGTGTTTCGCGTCCGCGGAACCGGCGCACCGAGGCCATCGCGGCCTTGAACGAGCGCGCCAACTCCTCACGCGCGGTCAGCCGTTCGACCGGAGTCTCGCGGGGGGCCACCGGCGCAAGTTGGGGCTGCCGGCTCACGCCGCGACCGCCTCCGACAGCGTCTCGGCTGACGCCGCCGCCTCGGCGCCCTTGCGTGCTCGCGCGGCTCGCTCGGCGCGGACGAGTACCACGCACGGGATGATGGCCAGCGCTGTCAGGACCGCTGAGGCCCAGAAGGCGGTGCCGTAGGCCGAGGCAGCGCCTTGCACCGTGTGCACGCCGACCAGTGCGCGCTGCAGCACGACGGCCAGGACCGCGGTCCCGATCGAGCCGCCTACCCGTTGCAGCACATTGAGCTGCGGAGTGGCCTGTGGCAGCTCGGAGCGCTCGAGCGAGGCGAAGGCGGCCGCCATCGCCGGCATGAACGCAAACCCGATCCCCATTCCGCGCACAAGCATCGCCACCGACAGCCAGGCCACTGACGTATGCGCGCCGATCAGCCCGAACGGGATCGTCGCGATAGTCGTGACCGTGACCCCGAACAGGGCCAGCGGACCGCCGCCCATCCGGTCGGTCAGCCTGCCGGCGAGCGGCATGACCAGCGCCATCCCGAGGCCCTGGGGCGCGGTCAGCAGGCCCGTGTCGGCCACGCTCTCATGGCGTACGCCCTGCCAGTAGAGCGGTAACAGGATCATCCCGCCGAACAGCGCGGCACCAAGGCAGAACATGGCGATCGAGGCCGATGAGAACGTCGGCCGCCGGTACAGCCGCAGGTTCAGCAGCGGCCGTGGCACGCGCAGTGCATGGACGGCGAACAGGGCGATCAGGCCAAGACCGGCCAGCAGCGGGAACACGACCTTGGTCGCGGTGAAGGTTCCGGTCGTTCCTACCTCGGCCAGGCCGTAGGTCAGGAGCGGCAACCCGACCGACATCAGCGCTAAGCCGCGATAGTCGAGCGAGCCGGGATGTGTGCGCTCGGCCCGCGGGAGCGTGCGCAGCGCGGCGATGATCGCGATCGCGCCGATCGGGACGTTGACGTAGAAGATCCAGCGCCAGCTGGCGTTGTCGACGATCAGCCCGCCGATCGTCGGGCCGAGGATCGGAGCCAGCATGGCTGGGACGGCGACGATGCTCATCACGCGGCCCATCCGTTCGGGCCCGGCGGCTTGGGCCATCATCAGCTGCCCGATCGGGAGGATCATGCCGCCGCCCACGCCCTGCAGCACGCGGAAGAAGATCAGCTCGGTGGTCGAGTTGGCCAGGCCGCAGAGCGCCGAGGCAGTGGTGAACACCCCGAGCGAGACGATGTAGACGTTCTTGGCCCCGAAGCGCTCGGCGGCCCAGCCGGTGATCGGGATAACCGCGGCCAGCGACAGCATGTACCCAGTCACCACCCACTGGATCTCCGAGATGCCGGCGTGAAGATCGCGGCCCAGCGTGGCCAACGCGACGTTGACGATCGTCGTGTCGAGGATCGACATGATCGCGCCGATGATCACGACGAGGCTGATGCGCCAAACGTGCGCTTCGATCCGAGTTGCGTTTGAGCTCACGGGATTCTCGGCGAAGGGTTCCTAAGGGTCCAAACGTTTAGGTCCCGAAACATATTATCGCAAACGGTAGAAGCTATGGTGGTCACGGATGACCACTTTTGCTGATCTCGGACTAGAACCGACACTGCTCGAGGCCGTGCACGACGTCGGTTACGAGTCCCCGAGCCCGATTCAGGAGCAAGCGATCCCACCGCTGCTCGAAGGCTTGGACATGATCGGCCAGGCCCAGACCGGCTCAGGCAAGACGGCGGCGTTCGGGCTGCCCATGCTCCAGTACGTCGACCCCTCCGATCCCGATCTGCAGGCGCTCGTGCTCACCCCGACACGCGAACTGTGCATTCAGGTCACGCAGGCGCTGCGGACGTACGGCAAGCGCAAGGGCGTCGACGTCGTGGCGGTGTTCGGAGGCGCGCCGATCCGCAGCCAGCAGGCTCAACTCCGGGCCGGCGGCCACATCGTGGTCGGCACCGTGGGCCGGGTCAAGGACCTGATCTCCCGGCACTCGCTCGTGCTCAATGCGTGCCGCTACGTCGTCCTCGACGAGGCCGATGAGATGCTCGACCTCGGCTTCCTGGAGGACGTCGAGCGGATCCTCTCCTTGACACCTTCGAGCCGTCAGACGGCGTTGTTCTCGGCCACGATGCCGCCCGAGATCCGCCGGCTCGCCGATCAGTACCTCTACGACCCGGTGACGATCAAGGTCAAGGCCGCGACGCTGACCGTCGACACGGTCGAGCAGTTCGCGCTCGAGGTGCGCCCGCGCGAGAAGAACGACCGCCTGGTCGAAGTGCTGGAGTCCGAGCGGCCCGATCAGGCGATCGTGTTCGTGCGCACCAAGATCCGCTGCGACCAGCTGTACCGCACGCTGCGCGACCGGGGTATGAACGTCAAGGCGCTGCACGGCGACATGACCCAGGGCTCACGCGACGGCGTGATGATCTCATTCAAGGACGGGCGGCTGCCGCTGCTCGTGGCCACTGACGTCGCCGCACGAGGGCTGGACATCGTCGGCATCTCGCACATCATCAACTTCGACGTCCCGACCTCGCCCGACGTGTATGTCCATCGGATCGGCCGGACCGGCCGGGTGGGGCGCAGCGGCCGCGCCATCACTTTCTACGAGCCGCGCCAGCAGCGCGAGATCCAGGCCATCGAGAAGCACGCCGGCGTCAAGCTGTCGCCCTGGGTCAAGGGCGCGCACGTCGCGCCCACGCCCGTCAAGGCGAAGCCGCGCCGGCACTCCAAGCCCCACGTCTCGGTCAATGGCGATGGCCCTTTGCGCAAGCTGATCGTCTCGGGTGGGCGGGCCGCCGGACTGGAGCCCTCGGACATCATCCACGCCATCACCGCCGCCACCGGCCTGGATGGCGAGGCGGTCTGCAACGTCCGGGTGCTCGAGCGCTTCGCGTTCGTCGAGGTTCCCGAGACGGAAGTCGACCGCGTGGTCGACCGCGTGGGCGGTACCGAAGTGCGTGGGCACGCGCTGCGGCTGGAGCCGGCGCGGGTCTGAATCACCGTCTGTGGACGAGCGGGCCGCCGTCAGTACCCTGAGGCCAATGTCCACAGCCAATATGCACACAACCCACGGCACGATCGCCCTCGAACTGTTCGACGACGACGCGCCCAAGACGGTCGCCAACTTCCGCAAGCTCGCCGGCGACGGCTTCTACGACGGCATCATCTTTCACCGCGTGATCCCCGACTTCATGATCCAGGGCGGCTGCCCACAGGGGACGGGCACGGGCGGACCGGGCTACACGTTCGAGGACGAGATCAACCCCCACAAGGTCGTGCGCGGCGCACTGGCCATGGCCAACGCCGGCCCGAACACGAACGGCAGCCAGTTCTTCATCGTCACGACCGACGCCGCGCCGTGGCTCGACGGCAAGCACACCGTGTTCGGCCAGGTCACGGCGGGCATGGACGCGGTCGACGCGATCGAGGGGCTCCCGACCGGGCGGGGCGATCGTCCGGTCGAGCCGCCGGTGATCGAGTCGATCGAGCTCGACCCGGCCCAGGCGTAGGACGCCTTCACGCCGGGCGGGATCCGGCTCGGAGCCGGCCGCGTTTGGCCGCGATGGCACATGCTCGTCCGCAAGACGGGCCACGTCAATCGCGCGCCGCATGGCATGCTGATCGATAGCGATGACCTGGGCCGGCGACACTCGTTTGTGGCACCCGTTTGCCGACATGGGTGCTGTGCGGCACGGCGAGCTCGTGATCGAGCGCGGCGAGGACGTTTGGGTGTGGGACCACGAGGGGCGGCGCTATCTCGACGCCACCGCGAGCCTGTGGTACTGCAACGTCGGTCATGGCCGGCCGGAGATCGCCGCCGCCGTTGCGGATCAGCTGGCCAAGCTCGAGGCCTACTCGGCATTCGGTGACTTCGCCAGCCCGCCGGCGCTGGAGCTGGCTGAGTTGCTGACCGATCGCGCGCCGATGCCGTCCAGGGTGTTCCTAGTCTCCGGCGGTGGTGACGCGATCGACACCGCGGCCAAGCTGGCCCGCCGCTATTGGTCGGAGCTCGGTCAGCACGAGCGTAGGGTGCTCGTCAGCCGCACGTATGGCTACCACGGCACGCACGGCCTCGGTACGGCGATCGGTGGGATCCCGGCCAACCGCGAGGGATTCGGCGCCTTTCCGGAGACCGAGCAGGTCAGCCACGACTCGGTGGAGGACATGCGCCTGGCGTTCGAGCGGATCGGGCCCGAGCGGATCGCGGCCGTGTTCGCCGAGCCGGTCATCGGGGCCGGCGGCGTGTACCCGCCCGCGCCGGGCTATCTGGAAGGCGTGGCCGAGCTGTGTGCCGAGACCGGCGTGCTGTTC
>JBJMLD010000064.1:0-54850 GCA_045805545.1 Solirubrobacteraceae bacterium
CCGTGCTCGTCGCAGCAGAGGTCGCGGATCCGCTTGGCGACCTCGACCTTGCGCTCGGCGGTCTTCGCCATTCCCACCTCGTCGATCGTCAAGGCGATCAGTGCCGCGCCGTGCGCCTTCGCGATCGGGACGACGCGGTCGAGCTTGGCGCGGCCTGCCTCGAGGTTGATCGAATTGACAATGGCGCGCCCGGGAATCTGCTGCAGCGCCGTCTCGATCACCTCGGGCTCGGTCGAGTCGACCTGGATCGGCGCCGGCTGGGTCAGGCTGACCCGCTTGACGACCTGGCGCATCTGCTCGTCCTCGTCCTGGCGCTCGGTCAGCGCCACGCACACGTCGAGCACGTGCGCGCCACCCGTCACCTGGTCCTCGGCCACGGTGACGAGGCCGTCATAGTCGTCGGCCAGCAGCATCTCCTTGGCCTTGCGGCTGCCCTGAGAATTGACCCGCTCGCCGACCAGCGTGGGACTCGGGTCCTGAACGAGCGTCGTGGCGGCGATCATGCTGCTGAGGTGGGGTGGACGCGGGGCCGGGCGCTCGCCGGGGACGCGATCTTTTACGCGCTCGGCGAGCGCTGAGATGTGCTCGGGCGTCGTGCCACAGCAGCCGCCGACGATCGACAAGCCGTAGCGCTCGACGAATTCGCCTAGGACGGCGGCCAGCGGCTCGGGCTGCTCGGGGAAGATCGTCTCGCCGTTCGGGCCCTGGAGGGGCAGGCCGGCGTTGGGGATGCAGTGGACCGGAAGGCTCGAGTGCTCGCCCAGGAAGCGGATCGCGTCGCGCATGTCCTCGGGACCGGTCGAGCAGTTGAGCCCGATGAGGTCGATGTCGAGCGACTCCAGCGTGGCCAGCACGGCGGAGATGTCGGTGCCGAGCAGCATCTTGCCGCCCTGGGGCAGGAGCGAGACACTGCACTGGATGGGGAGCGTCTTGCCGGTTGCCTTGAACGCCTCCCGCGCGCCGAACACGGCCGCCTTGACCTCGAGGATGTCCTGCGCGGTCTCGATGATGATCAGGTCGGCGCCACCGTTGACCAGGCCCGACGCCTGCTCGGTGAACACCTCGACCAGCTCGCGGAAGCTGATGTTCCCCAGCGTGGGGTCGTCGCTGGCGGGGAGAAAGCCGGTGGGACCGATCGAGCCGGCCACGAAGCGATGCTCGCCCGCCGCCTTGCGCGCGATCTGCGCTGCCTTGAGGTTGATCTCCTCGGTGTGATCTTCCAGGCCCCACTCGGATAGCTTCAGCCGTGAGCCCTGGAACGTGTCAGTCTCGAGCACCATCGCGCCGGCCTGAAGCATCGATTCGTGCACCCCCTCGATCACGTCGGGGCGGTTGAGCACGAGCGCCTCGTGGCAGCGGCCGGGGAGCTTGTAGTCGTCCTCCAGGCTGAGATCGAACTGCTCGAGCGTCGCGCCCATGCCGCCGTCGTAGACGACGACGCGCTCGCGTAGGACTGAGAGGAGGTCGCGCATCCAGACCATGGTACCGAACCTTGACATTGTTGTGGCAAGGTTGGCCTGGCGGCGGTCGCCGGCGCGAACCTTCGCGATTACCCGGCGAGGGGTGCCGCGTATTTGCGAAAGTTCGGGGGCGCGGCGGCGGCTACCGCGCCACCAAGCGCGACAGCACCACCTGCGAGCGCGTCCGGTCGACCAGGCCGCCGCGCTGCAGATCGATGATCAGGCGCTCCAGGTCGGCGTTGTCGCGCGTGCGCACGCGCGCGATGGCGTCGGCGTCCCCGGTCACGCTCCAGGCCTCGACGACCTCCGGGTGACCTCGGAGCGTGTCGGCCACCGTGTCGAGCGGTGTTCCGGGGCTGAAGAACAGCTCGATCAGCGCCTCGGTCTGGTCGCCCAGGGCGGCGTGATCGATGACCGCGGTGAAGCCGCGCAGGGCACCTCGGTGGCGCAGCTTGTCGACCCGGCGTTTGACGGCCGGCGCCGACAGCGACACGTGGCGGGCGATGTCGTCGTAGGTGCGGCGGCCGTCTTCGACGAGTAACGCAAGAATTTGACGATCAGCGGCGTCCATACGGCGATCTATTGCAGAGGATACATCGATATCGGCATCGACAACGTCTTACGGCCGAGGTAGCCTGGTCGGCATGGCGCTCGCTCAGGTGCTCTTCGACGAGGCGCATAGCGAGGCATGGACGATCCGTCCGGAGCTGGCGCGCACGATGCAGCCGGCGCACCCGGGCGACTCGTCCTACGGGCTCGCCGCCACTGCTCTGGCCGATCACGATCTGGCCGTCGCGTGCAACCCCGACCAGCTGCTCGGCCCCGACACCCTGGCCGGCTGTGACGTGCTGGTCATCGCGCACCCGTCCGATCCGGTCTGGGAACGCACGACGGGCAGCGGCTCACCGCGTCTGAACGCCTACGAGCTGGACGCCATCGAAGCATTCGTGTCCCAAGGCGGCGGGCTCGTCGTCCTCGGCGAGACCGAGCAGTACAAGTACGGCAACAACGTCAACGAGCTGCTGGCGCGCTTCGGCCTGCATCTGGACAACGACACGGTGCAGGACTACGAGCACCACCTCGGCGCGCCGAGCTGGGTCCTGGCCGAGCTCGGCGACGGCGGGCGGGGGCGCGACGGCGACCTGCTGGCGCGCGTCAACGAGGCCTGTCTGTACCGCGCGACGACGATCTCCGCCAGCAACGGCGCTCGCGTGCTGGCTCGCAGCCACGCCACCGCGTCGACTCCCGGGGCGCCGCTCATCGTGGCAGCGCGGCACGGCGAGGGCCGCATCGTGGTGCTCGGTGATTCGGACCTGTTCGGCGACGACTGCCTGGACCAGCTCGATCACCGGGCGCTGTGGCTGAACATCGTCCAATGGGCGGCTCGGCGGGGCGCGCCGGCGCCCGTGGCGAGCGACGCCCGGGCCCCGGTGGCGCAGCCGGCCTGGC
The DNA here is from genome assembly GCA_045805545.1 of Solirubrobacteraceae bacterium. GTDB lineage: Bacteria > Actinomycetota > Thermoleophilia > Solirubrobacterales > Solirubrobacteraceae > Palsa-465. The sequence goes on from JBJMLD010000064.1 coordinate 2,910, forward strand.
GCGAGCTGCGCGATCAGACCAATGCGCTGGCGCTGCTCCAGGCCCCGGATGGATCGCTTCGAGACCAAGCCGAAACCGCCACGACCGCCACAGCCGCTGAGCACGTCCTCCGAATCATCGACGCGGTGCAACGGCTCGCCCCGGCCTTCCCCCACCAGGCGGAGTACCTGACAGAGACGATCAACGACCTCCAAGCCTGGGCCAACGGCGGCTTCGCCAAGCCCGACTTCACGCGTGCGCTGGCCGCCTTCCGCCCGGAGCGCCACCGAGCGGACGGGACCGAGAACCTCGTCCTGTTCCCGATGTACAAGCAGAACGGCTCGCGCGACACCTGCTTCGAGGCGCTGATCATCCGCGTGCCGTGGCCGGACTTCATCGCCGAGCTCGAACGCACCCGCTACGACAACCCCAAGTTCGTGCCGGTCGAGCTGGTCGACGGCACCCGCGGCTATGACAGCGAATGCGCCGTGTTGTTCCCCGAGACGGTGTCAACGGCGGAGCGCCCAGTGAACAACTTCGGGGCGATCTTCTGCGATCGCGAGGCCGAGCGGCTGCGTCGCGTAGCGGGGGCGGCGGTCGATCTACTGGCCGTCAACCTGCCGCCGGATGCCGCGCGGATGATGGCGAGCCCGGAGATCTCGCAGCAGGCCTACATCCTGTGGGACCTGATCCACGATCGCGCCCACAGCCATGGCGATCTGCCATTCGACCCGTTCATGATCCGCCAGCGCGCGCCGTACTGGATGTACGCGCTCGAGGAGCTGCGCTGCGACCTGACCGCTTTCACTCAAGCGCTCGAGCTGGAACGCGACGGCACCTCGTTCGCGCGCTACGTGCAATACGCGATCCTGCTCGACCGGCTGCTGCGCTTCCCGATCACGGGCGCGCGCGTGCGTAATTACGATGGCCTCGGCGGTCAGCTGCTGTTCGCCTACCTGCATCGCCACGGCTACCTGTACTGGACCGACAACCGGCTCACGATCGAGTGGGACCGCGTCCAGGACGGCGTTGCCGAACTGCACAACGCTCTGTATCAGCTCTACCGGGACGGGATCGACCGGACCAAGCTCCAGCACTGGGCCGCTGCCCACGACCTCGTCGCGGCGAGCGTCCCGCCCGCGGTCGGCTCGCGGTGGGCAACCGGCGCGCGCGACTTCGCCGAGACCGAGGACCCGAGGCCGTACGTCGACCTCGTGCTGGACGACGAGTTCCCGCTCTCGATCTTCTACAGCTCACTGAAGGCTAAGCTCGCCAGCACGTGAGTGCCCGCGGCTTCGCCTCAGACAACTCGGCCACGATCCACCCCGACGTCCTGCGGGCGATCGCGCGGGTCAACGTCGGGCATGCGTTCGGTTACGGCCACGATGCCTACACGCAACGCGTCGAGGCGATGTTCGCCGAGCAGTTCGGAGGCGATGCCCGCGCGTACTTCGTGTTCAACGGGAGCGCGGCCAACGTCCTCTCGCTGCGTGCCGCCTGCCGGCCGTGGCAGGCGGTGATAGCCGCCGAGACGGGCCATCTGAACGTCGACGAGTGCGGCGCGCCGGAGGCGATCGCCGGCGTCAAGCTGCTGACCCTTCCCGGCCAGGACGGCAAGCTGACGTCTGAGCAGGTACGCACAAGAATCTCCCGCCTGGGCGACGAGCACGCGGTGCAGCCGCGCGTCGTCTCGATCTCGCAGTGCACCGAGCTCGGCACGATTTACACCCCGCAGGAGATAGCCGAGCTGGCCGAGCTGGCGCATGCCAACGGCCTGATCCTCCATGTCGACGGCGCACGGCTGAGCAACGCGGCAGCCGCGCTCCGGCTGCCGCTGCACGCACTGAGCGCGGACGTCGGCGTCGACATCCTGTCCTTTGGCGGCACCAAGAACGGCCTGCTCGGCGCCGAGGCCGTGGTCGTGCTGGCGCCGGGACTCGCCGACGGATTCGAGTACCTGCGCAAGCAGTCGCTGCAGCTCGCTTCGAAGATGCGCTTCTTGGCCGCCCAGTTCGAGGCGCTCCTGAGCGACGAGCTGTGGCGGCGCTGCGCGGAGAACGCCAACGCGATGGCGCAGCGCTTGGCCGCTGCCGTGCGCGATGTGCCGGGACTGCGGATCACCCGCCCGGTAGGGACCAATGCAGTGTTCGCCACGCTGCCGCGGCCCGCGATCGAGGCTCTGCAGGAGCGCTTCGCGTTCTATGTGTGGGATGAGGCGGCGGACGAAGTACGCTGGATGTGCGCGTGGGACACGACCGGCGAGGACGTCGATGAGTTCGCCGCCGCGGTGGGAGAAGTGCTTGCAAATTTGCAAGCTGTTCGCTAAGCTGCAAGCACACACTCTCCATTAAGCAACCACGGAGTAATCACATGGCAACCACACAGCAACCTAACGTCACGGCGTCATTCGAGAACGCCTACGAGCAGGTTAGAGATTCCGGCGAGCAGTTCCTCGCCGTCGCTCGCAAGGCAGGCAACGCCTACCTCGACTCCTACGAGAAGGCCGTCGATCGGACGATCGACTTCGAGCGCAAGCTCGCCGCCTCGAGCCAGCAGGACTGGCTCAAGGATCTGATCGAGGCGCAGACCGACTTCGCGCGCGAGCTCGTCACCTCGTACACCTCGACGGCCCGCACGCTGCTCAAGTAGCGAGGCCGTTCAACCACTCGAGAAGCCGCGGCCTGAACTCGGCCGCGGCTTCCCGGTGGGGCCAATGGCCGGCTCCCTCGGCGATCATCACCTCGCAAGGGCCATCGAACCCCGAGGGACTGTCGCGGAAGGCCTGCGCGGGGACGATGTCGCTCGTGCCACCGACGACGAGCGCCGGCGGCGTCAGCTGGCCGGCACCGCCGGACGACGCGTGACGGTAGTAGGAGAGGGCGCCGTCGAGCACGCGCGGATCGGCAAACGCGCGCTTGACTTCGGCGAGCGATGCGTCGCGCTCGGGGCCGGACCAGTGCGGCGCCCACCGCCGCATCAGCGCGTCGATGTAGGCGAAGTCGTTTCGCCGCGCCAGCCACGGGCCGCTCGGCAGGCGCAGCGTCAGGAAGTGCCGCGCTCCCCAGGCGAGCGACGGCGATGGCTTCAGCATTCGCGGATGCGGGATCGCCACCGCGCACATCGCCCGTACGCGCTCCGGCGCGGCGGCGGCGGCGCGGTAGACGACAGCCGCGCCCCAATCGTGCCCGACCAGGATCGCCTGCTCGGCGCCGAGCGCCTCGAGTAGGCGGACGGCGTCCTCACCAAGTTCGCGCGCGCCGTAGCGCCGGCCGGGCACGACCGTGTCCGGGTGATAACCACGCAGGTAGGGGACGACCGTCCGGTAGCCGGCGCCGTTCAGGGCGCTTGCCGTGTCGGCCCAGCCGTGCGGCGTGTCGGGGAAGCCGTGGAAGAGCACGACGAGCGGCCCGGAGCCCGCGTCGGCGAAGACGAAGCGCTGGCCGCTGTCGGGGGCGGTCGCCGTGGTGAACTCGCCGAGTGCTGTGCTCATCGTGCGCACGCTATCCGAGCAGGCGCACGATGGCCACGATCCCGACCACCACGATCACCGCGCGCAGCACGCCCTCGGGCAGACGCCGCCCGACGCGTGCCCCGAGCACGCCGCCGATCGTCGAGCCCACCGCGATCAGCGCGGCCGCCCCCCAGGCGACGTGTGCGGCGAACACGAAGATGATCGCGGCCACGAAGTTGACCAGGCCAGCCAGGACGACCTTGAGCGCGTTGATCCGCTGCAGATCGTCGTCGATCGCCAGGCCGAGGATCGACAGCAGCAGGATGCCCTGGGCGGCGCCAAAGTAGCCGCCGTACACGCCGCTCGCGAACACGCCCACCGTGGCCAGCGGGCCGGCGTTGGCGTGGGCCGGACGGCGCCTGTGCTCGAGCGCTTTGGCCAGCCGCGGCTGCGCGATGATCAGGAGGAGCGCGACAGCGATGAACACCGGCACTATCGCCTTGAAGGCTGAGCTGGGGAGCGAGAGCAGCAGCGCGGCGCCCACGCAGCCACCGAGGATCGAGGCAGTGGCGAGCGGGATCATGCGCCGGCGCTGGCCGCTCAGCTCCTGCCGGTAGCCGAGGGCGCCGCTGGCCGAGCCCGGCACCAGCCCGATCGTGTTCGAGACGTTCGCCACCACCGGGCTGTAGCCGAAGCCGAGGAGGACCGGGAACGTGATCAAGGTGCCACTGCCGACGACGGTGTTGATCGTTCCGGCGGCGATTCCGGCGCCGAAGATCGCCAGTGCGTGAAGCAGGCTCACGCCGCCACACGGTATTTCAGCGCGCGGTCCAGCCCTGATCCAACGTGACCGGCGCGCCGGTGAACGCCCGCCCCGCCGGGCCGGCCAGGAACGCCACAACCTCGGCCACCTCGGCCGGCTCGATGAGTTCCTTGACCGCGTGGGGGGCGAGGATCACCTGCTCGAGCACCTGATCTTCGGAGAGCTGGTGCACGCGCGCCTGATCGGCGATCTGCTTCTCGACCAAGGGCGTGCGGACGTAGCCGGGGCAGACGGCAACCGCACTGATCCCCTCGTCGGCACCTTCCAGGGCCAGCGTCTTGACCAGCCCCATCACGCCGTGCTTGGCCGACACATAGGCAGCCTTGTACGGCGATGCGACCAGCCCATGGACCGAGGCGATCACGATGAATCGCCCGGACGGCGAATCGCGCAGCGCTGGCCATGCATGTTTGGCGAGCAGAAACGGACTGGTCAAGAGCAGCGCCACGATCGATTCCCAGCGCTCCTCGGGAAACTCGTGCACGGGGGCGACGTGCTGCACGCCGGCGTTGGGCACGACGACGTCGAGGCGGCCAAAGCGCTCAAGTGCGGCAGCCACCGCGCCGGCGTTCGCCTCGGCATCGATCAGGTTGGCCGCGAACGGCACCCCAGGGCCGCTGTCATCGGGCTCCAGATCGACGGCCAGCACGTCCATCCCGGCCTGCACGAGGCGGGCCGCCACGGCGCGACCTATCCCGCTCGCCGCGCCCGTGACCAGCGCCGCGCGGCCCTTCAGTCCATTGTCGCTCATCCGCCGCGCTTCCGGCTGTTCGGCGAACGGGCGACGAACGCCTCGTAGACCTCGCGCAACGCCGCGCGCTGGCGGCCGGTCAGCCGCTTGTCGGCGGCGATCGCCTCGAGCACGGCGCTGGACTCGGGCTCCTCTCCGGGCGGTGGCATGCCGGCTTGCTCATACAGGGCATCGGATGACATCTTCAGCGCACCGGCGATGCCCTCCAGGACCTGCTCGGATGGCGCGCGCAGGCCCCGCTCGATCTGAGACAGGTAGGGGTTCGAGATCCCGGCCAGGTCCGCGAACTGCCGCATCGACATCGCAGCAAGCTCGCGCTGCTCACGGATGATCTCCCCGAGCGATCCAGGCCGGCGGGAGGCCATCAGCCTCCCTTCGAGCCGTGCGACGACGTCGGCTCGCCGTTGGGACGCGGCACCACCTTCCCCAGTCCCTCTTCGAGGGTCTCGGCGAGCTCGAGATGGCGCTCGATTCCGGCCAGTCGCATGGCGTCGATGACCGGCGAGGCTGCCGGCACCACGATGGCCAGCGACTGCCCGCGCGCACGCAGGCTCTCACGCAGCCGATACAGCATGTGGATGCCACCGCTGTCCAGGTAGTCGACATCGCTCAGGTCGAGGACGACCCCTACGGCGTCGTTCGGTGTCCGGTCGCTCACCGCCGCGGCCAGCTCCCCGGCGTTGGAGATGTCGATCTCGCCGAACAGGTGTGCGACGAGCACGCCATCGATCATGCTGAAGTTGACGTCGGCGAGTCTCATTTGCCCAGCCGTCGGCGCATCGTGATCTCGGTCCCGGTGTTGGTCGAGGCAACCGTGACGTCATCCATGGCGGATTCGATGATCCGCAACCCACGGCCGCGATTCGTCCCACGGGGTGGCCGCCAGCGGCCCGAGTCGCGGACCGCAATCGTGACCTCTCCTGCACTCTCGCTGGCGCGAACATCGAACGTGGCCGGCGCCGGTGAATATGCGTGTTCCACGGCATTGGCACACGCCTCGCTGACGGCCATCGTGATCTCGAGTAGCTCGTCGCCGGCCGCGCCGCGATCACGCAGCCATCGCCGTAGCTGGCGCCGCAAGTCGGCCAGCACGCCCGGTTCCGCGGGCAGGCGCAGGCGAAGCTCGGCGGGTATCGGCTGATTGTGCAGCGCGACTATCGCGACGTCGTCCCGTGGGCCGTGTGTGGCATCGAGTTCGGACACCGCCAGCAGGCAGGCGTCCTCGGCCGATGCGGCCGGCCGCAGCGTTTCGAGCAGCCCGTCGAGGCCCTCGTTGAGCGCCACCCCTCTGCGCTCGACGAGCCCGTCGGTGTAAAGCACGAGCAGCTCGTCCGTGCCGAGCGTCAAGGTGTGCTCGGGCACGCTTCCATAGGGAAACGCCCCGAGTGGCGCGGACGGGGTGATCTCCACCAATCTCGCTGTACCGCCGGCAACGTGGACCGGCGGCAGGTGCCCCGCGCTGGCGAAGCGCAACGTGCCTGTGGCGGGGTCGAACACGGCGTAAGCCGCCGTGGCCATGGCCCCGTCGCCGGCCGCCTGCGTGAAGCGGTCGACCAGCTCGAGCGTGCGCGCCGCCCCGTGACCTTCCTGGGCGTAGGAGCGCAGCGAGGTGCGCAGCTGTCCCATCAGCGCCGCGGCCCGGATGCCGTGGCCGACGACGTCGCCGATGACGACTCCGATCAGTCCTCGGGGAAGCTCGATCACGTCGTACCAGTCCCCGCCGACCTCGTCGCGCGCGGCCAGGTATCGCGCGGCCACCGAGATCCCGGCCACCTGCGGAAGCCGCCGGGGAAGGAGGCTGCGCTGGAGCAGGATCGCCACCTCGTGCTCGCGCTCCAGCTCGGCCAGCAGCCGTGCGCGCTCGATCGCCGGCGCCGCCCGGGCGGCCGCGACCTGGAGCACGGCCAGGTCACGCTCACCGAACGTGCGGGGCGTGATCGATCCGACGTGCAACACGCCGATCAGATTGCCTTCGACGATTAGCGGAATCCCGAGCAGCGAGGAGATGCCCTTCTCGCGCAGGATCGGGTTGAGGATGTCGGCGTGATCGACATCGGCGATGTAGATCGCGACGCGTTCGGCGGCGATGCGTCCGGCGAAGCCTCGGCCGATCGGGATGCGCACGCCCTGCTCTACCTCCTCCTCGATCCCCCTGGCCGCGCGCGCCACCAGCTGCTGCGAGTCCGCCTCGAGCAGCAGGATCGCGACCGTGTCCACGCTGAGCGCTTCCTTTACGCGCTCGAGCAACTCGTCGAGAAGGGCCTCCAGCCCGAGCTCGGACAGCGCCGGATCGGTCAGCCGGTTGAGGTTGCGCACCTGTTCGGCCGGAGCCACGACGCTGCCGGCGGTGCGCAGCGCGATCTGGCCCAGGCCAAGCTTGGGCTCGTCCATACCGGCTCCTCGGCTCTCCTGCATCGTCATGCGTATTGTCCGAGTCTGCCGCGGGCCGTGCCACTCGGGCGACTCAAAGGTTCCCACGAGCACCGCTTGTCAACCAATTGACAGGGTCCGCACATCCAGTCCCACGCTAGCTGCCGGGCTCGGCGCGGGTCAGACCGAGTCTGGCCGGCCACGGAATCAGCTCGCCGCGCGCCACGGCAGCCAGCAGCCGCCGGAGCCGCTCGAGGCCGCGCTCGGGCAGGTCGACGACGACCTCCACCAGACCCCGTTCGGTGTGGACAACGTGAACGCGGCCGATGTCGTCCAGCAGCCTGTGCATGCGTGCGTTGTCAGCCATCATGACGGCGCTGAAGCTAGTGATCCCCGCCTCGTGGGCCCGCTCGGCCAGGGCCGCCAGCAGCCGCCCGCCGACTCCGTGGCACTGCCACTCATCGACCACGGCGACCGCGATCTCGGCCACCGTCGGGTTCTCACGCGAGCGGATGTAGCGCGCGACCCCGACACCGGCCCCAGTCGCGGGCTCGGTCGCGACCAGCGCCTCGTGGTCGTGGTGATCGACCTCGGTGAAATAGCGCAGCTCCGACGGGGTCAGCTGCCCATGCGGCGCCAGGAAACGGCGGTAGCGGGATTCCGGACTCAGCCGCTCGAAGGCTTCGGCCATGGCCGCCTTGTCCTCCGGGCTGACCGGGCGGATCTCGAGCGCATCCGCGGGCTCAAACGGCATAGACGTCGCCCGCGTCGGATGCCCTGGTCTCACCGGGGAGGCTCGTCAGCTGCACGGCAAGCATCGCGGTGTCGTCCTGAGGCTCCCCCGATTCGAATGCGCGTAACGCCTCGTTGAGCTCGACGAGCAGCCGGTCCGGATCGCCCGAGCAGCGCGGTAGCAGATCGTGCAGGCGCTGTTCACCGAACCGGCCGTCCGGGCCGAGCGCATCTGTCACACCGTCCGTGTAGAACAGCAGCGTGTCACCCGGTTCAATCGCGACCGTCGTTTCGCGCCAATCGCCGCCCGGATCGAACCCGAGTAGGACCCCGGGCCCGCCCAGCTCGATGGCCGGCTCCTCACCGCGGTGGCGCAGCGGCAACGGGTGGCCGGCCGACGCGACGGTCATGCTCGCGCCATCTTGATCGTGGGTGATTCTTGCCACGACGGCGGTGACCAGAGACAGGTCAGCCTGCTCGAGCAGCAGGCGGTTCAGCAGCCGCAGGATCCCGCTCGGGGACAGCCCGAGCAACGCGGCCGCCCCAGCCGAGTGGCGCGCCAGCGCGGTCAGCGTTGCCGCCCGTATGCCCTTGCCGGTCACGTCGCCCACGATCAGCGTGAACGCCTCCTCGCTGCCGAACAGGTCGTAGAAATCGCCGCCGATCTGGCTGCCCTCCTCGCCGGCGTGATACAGCGCGGCCGTTCGCCAGCCGCTGAGCGCCGGCAGTCGGGCCGGTCTGAGGCTTCGCTGCAGCGTCCGGGCCGTATCGCTGCGCTCCTGGTAGAGGCGCGCGTTCTCGGTCGCGCTGGCGGCGCGAGCAGCGAAGTCCTCGGCGAAAGCAAGATCGTCTGAGTCGAAGCTGTGCCCCGACTCTGCGGTGACGAGCGAGATGGCGCCGAGCACGCGGCTGCGCGAGCGCATCGGCACGATCATCAGCGAGCGCACCTGGAGCTGGCGCACGAGTTGGAGCTCCGGCTCGTCGCGCACTCGCGCCGCCAGCAGCTCGTCGGGAACGACGCCGTAGAACATCGAGCGGCCGGAGCGCAACACGAGCGCCACGCCGAACGGGTCCTCGAGCCGCGCCGGATGCCGCGCGCGGAGCTGCCGGACGAATTCGACCTTGGCCGGATCGACGTGCGCCACGGCGAGCTGACGGATGTGGCCCGCCTCGAGCAGATCGATCGCGCACCAATCCGCCAGCTCAGGCACGGCCAGCCGCGCCGCGCGCTGAAGCGTCGCCTCAAGGTCGAGCGACGAGCTCAGCGTCTCGCTCACGCGGAGCAGGAATCGGGCCCGGAGCTCCTGCTCCTTGCTCTCGGTGACGTCTTCGAGCACGTTCACCGCGAGCCGCCGCCCGTCGTCGTCCTCGAATTCCGTTGCCTTGACCAGCGTCCATCGCAGCCCTCCCGTGTCCCGGTCAACGAGCCGCAAGAGCAGCGGGGCGGGGCGTTGTCCGCGCAACAGCCGCCGGCCCGGCAGGTCGGCCGCATGCAGAGGACGACCGTCCTCGGTCGTGATCTCGAAGCGCGCCAGCAACTCCGAGGGCGACGCCGCCATCGCCTCCTCCAGCGAGCCGAGGCCCATCCGCTCGAGCGCTGCCGCGTTGGCGAACACGAGCCCTCCGTCGCGCTCGGTCACCGTGACCGCTTCCGCCAGCACGTCGAGGATGCGCTCCAGCTGGCCGGCCGAGACTCGGAGGCGATCGGGCATTCAGGTGCGCTGTCTGGCCGCCGGCGAGTGCATCGTCCAAATAGTCTCGCGCCTACCGCTAGTCGCCGCAGCACGAACTAGGAGGAACCGATGAGCTATGAGACGGTGATCTGGGAGCAGTCAGGTGGCGTTGGCCGTCTGACCCTGAACCGCCCGGACACGCTGAACGCCTGGACCACGCAGTTCGGCCGCGAGCTGAAGGGTGTGGTCGAGGGGGAGGCGGCGGACGAGTCGGTCCGCGCCATGCTCATCACGGGAGCCGGTCGCGGCTTCTCCTCCGGCGCTGACCTCAAGGCCGGCTTCGATCCGGCCGAGGACGGCATGCCGGACATCCGCAAGGAGCTGCACGACGTCTACCACCCGGCGATTGCCGGCATCCGCCGACTGCCCAAGCCGGTCGTGGCCGCCGTCAACGGGCCGGCCGTCGGCATCGGCTGTTCGTTGGCCCTAGCCTGCGATCTCGTCATGGCTGCCGAATCCGCGTTTCTCGGTCTCGCGTTCGTGAACATCGGCCTTATGCCAGACGGCGGCTCGACTGCCCTCGTCCCGCCGCTCGTCGGCAAGGCTCGTGCGTTCCAGATGGCGCTGCTCGGCGAGCGCGTGCCGGCATCGCAGGCGCTCGAGTGGGGCCTCGTCAACTGGGTCTATCCAGATGATCAGCTGATCGCGGAGGCGGACGCGCTCCTCGCGCGCCTCGCGGCCGGGCCCACTCGCTCCTACGCCAGCTCAAAGGAAGCGCTCAACCGCTTCATCTACGGCGATCTCGACGCCCAGCTGCATCTGGAGGGTGAGCTCCAGCACGCGCTGGGGCGCAGCGGGGACTTCCTCGAGGGCGTGGCGGCGTTCGCCGAGAAGCGGGCGCCGGCCTTCTCCGGGTCGTAGAGCGCTTATCCGAACGCGACGGTCTCGCCGGTCGCCGCGGCCCGGTACAGCGCCTCGATCACACGCGCCTGGCCGAGCGCGTCCGCACGTCCGAGCAGCGGCTCGGCCTCGCCGCGGATCGCGGCGGAGAAGTTCTCCGCCTCGAGCATGTAGGAATTGACCGGCGCAGGCTCGACGACGTCGAGCTCACCATCGTGTTGCCACTCGATCCTCGGGGCTCGGCAGTGCCATGGATCGCTCAGGTAGAGCGACCCGGCGTCACCGACGACCTCGAGCTGGTCCCGCGGCGCCAGCGCCAGGCCGCAATCGAAATGGGCGAGTACGTCAGCCGGCAGGCGCAGCGTCGCTGCCAGCGCCACGTCTACGCCGTCGCCGCCGAGGGCTTGCTCGGCGTACACGCGCTCGGGCTCACCCGCCAGCAGCCTGATGGCGCTGATGCAGTAGCAACCGACATCCATCAGCCCACCGCCTTCGAGGCCGGCCAGCAGCCGCACGTTGGCGGGATCGTCGGTGGCGAAGCTGAAGGCAGCCCGGATCAGGCGCAGGCGCCCGACCGCGCCTTCGGCCACCATCTGCCGGACGCGCGCGGTCTGCGGGTTGTGGCGGAACATGAACGCCTCCATGAGCAGGCGCCCATGCTGGTCGGCCGCCGCGAACGCGCGCTCGACCCCGCTCGGATGGCGGCTCAGCGGCTTCTCACACAGGACATGCTTGCCGGCCTCGAGTGCGCGCACGCTCCAGTCGACGTGCAAGGCGTTCGGCAGCGAGACGTACACGGCCTCGATCTCGGGATCCGCGAGCAACGCCTCATAGCTGCCGTAGGCTCGCTCGATCTCGTTCTCCCGCGCATATCGGTCGGCAGCCTCTTGCGAGCGGCTGGCCACGCCGAGCATCCGCACCTGCGCGGATTGGCGAGCACCCCCCAGGAACAGGCGGTTGATGCGCGCAGTCGAGATGATTCCCCAGTTGACCGCCACTCCTCGCACACTAAAGGACCATGTCTGACCACGTCATCGCGTTCGGTCCGGGCCGCGTCAACCTGATCGGCGAGCACACCGACTACAACGGCGGGCTCGCGCTTCCGTTCGCGATCAGCGAGGGAGTCACCGTCCGGGCGCAGGCGCTGGCCGAGCCGCTCATCGAGGCGACCGCCGAGGACTTCGGCCAGAGCGACGCCTTCGCCCTCGATGATCCCGCGCCTGCCCACGGCTGGCGCGCATTCGTACGCGGCGCCGTCAGTGAATTGGCCGGCCTCGGGATCCCGTTGCGCGGTGCGCGCCTGCGCGTCAGCGGTACGGTGCCACGCGGCGGTGGGCTGTCGTCGTCGGCCGCGCTGGAGGTCGGCCTGACCCTTGCCCTGATCGGGCTGGCCGGCGTTCCCGAGCCGGACCGGATGGACCTGGCCAAGGCCTGCTCGCGGATCGAGAACGATTGGGTCGGCGCCCAGACCGGCCTGCTTGACCAGATCGCCTCGCTGTTCGGCCAAGCCGACCGGGCGCTGCGAATCGATTTCCGCGCGCTGAGCGTGGAGCCGGTGGCGCTCGAGCTCGGCGACTACCGGCTGGTCACGCTCGACTCGGGTGAGCAGCACGCCAACGCCGCTTCGGGGTACAACGAACGCCGCGCGGAGTGCGCTCGGGCGTGTGAGGAGCTCGGCGTTTCCAGCCTGCGCGACGCGACGCTCGACGCGGTCGAGCAGCTGCCCTCGCCGCTGCGCGAGCGAGCGCGGCACGTGCTCACCGAGAACGCTCGGGTCGAGGACACGGTGGCAGCGCTGGCGGCGGGCGAGCTCGACGAAGTCGGCCGCCTGCTCGACGCCTCGCACCACAGCCTGCGCGACGACTACGACATCTCGACGCCAGCCGTGGAAGCCGCGGTCAAACGATTGAAGGACGCAGGTGCCGTCGGTGCGCGGATCATCGGCGGCGGGTTCGGGGGGAACGTCCTCGGGCTCCTCGCCCCCGGGGGCGACGCGCCCGAGGGCGCGATCGAGGTGCGGCCGGGCTCCGGCGCGCGCCTGCTCGGCTAGCGCGCCGGCGCTCTTAGATCACCAGCGAGTGGCTGCTGCCGCCACCTCGGCGAACCGCGTGAGGTTCCAGCCGTTCGGCGAGCCGACGGCGTCGCGCATCCGCTCCCAGCCCTCGCCGTGGCGGTCGATGTGTCGGTGCTCGAGGGTCACCTGCGTGACGTCGGGCCCCTCGGCCGTGAAGCGCACCTCGACCTCGCTGGTCTTCTCGGGATCGGTCTCGATCTCCCAGCTCAGGTTGATGTCCCAGCTGAACACGAGACGGGTGGGGGGCTCGTAGGCCAGCACGCGGGCCCAGCGGCACTCGCTGCCGTCGACACCGCGATCGATGATGTGCCCGCCGACGAATGGCTCGAAGACCATCTCTTCCACCTTGGCGTCGAGGAGGTGGTGGTCAGGGTTCCACCAGGTGGCGATGCCCTCAGTGAAGACCGAGAAGGCGTGTTCGATCGGCGCCTGCACCATGATCGAGGTGCTGACCGACGTCGGCTGGGCTGCTGCGGGCATGGTCATTTGGCCTCCTGGGTGGTTCGTTCGGCGGCCGCCTTGAACGCCGCCAGGGATCGCTTCCAGAACTGGTCGAGATAGGCGTGCAACGCTTCGATCCCTTCCGGGTTGAGTTGATAGATGCGGCGGTTGCCCACCGGCCGGTCGAGCACCAGGCCGGCCTCCTTGAGCACCCTGAGATGCTGGGACACCGCGGGCCGGCTGACCGGCAGCTCCTTGGCCAGCTCGCCGACCGGCGCCGGCGCGGTCGCGACCCGCTCGAAGATCGTCCGACGCGTCGGGTCGGCAAGGGCCGTGAGGCCGGCGGGGGCGTCCGGTGGGGCCGGACCGGTTGGAGTCTGCGAGTCTGTGTAAGCCATCGCTTACGGTAAGTCTAGGCTTACTAACTTCGATATGTCAAGGTCGCGGCGTTGGTTTGACGTAACGGCGGCAGGGAGGGGGTGGATGGGGCGCCGGTCGCGGGACGGGCACCCAAAACGCATGCGAGCGCGGGCCGCTAGGACCGCTTGCATACGTTCTCGGCGATATTCCCCCAAAGTGCATGCAAGCGGCTGGCAAGGACGTCGCTCACTTACGTTTTTGGCGTTCCGGGCCGGGCTCACGGAGGAGGACCGACCGGTGCCGCCATCCCGCTCCCTTCAATGCGCCTTTCCCGACCCTCCCAAACCACCGCCGGCGCTCTTCCGCTCGCGCCACCCGCCGGCCTCCCGCCGCGCCACGCCGTGGCGTATCGTCCGCTCACGGAGATGGGGGCCGTCGAGGAGATCGAAGCCATAGAGCTCGGCCACGAGGGCGTCGCGCCTGCCGAGGTGATTGCCGTGGCCCGGGCGAGCGCGCCGGTCAGCCTGTCGCCAGGCGCGCTCGAGGCGATGCAGCGGGCGGCCGCGATCGTCGCCCGGCTCGACGAATCCGAGGAGCCCGTGTACGGCGTCTCGACCGGGTTTGGCTCGCTGGCCCGGGTGCGGATCGCAGCTGATCGGCGCGAGGAGCTCCAGCGCGCGCTCGTCCGCTCACACGCGGCCGGGATGGGACCCGAGATAGAGCCCGAGGTCGTGCGCGCGATGATGTTCCTGCGGGCGCGGACGCTGGCCATGGGCTATTCGGGGACCCGGCCGGTGGTGGCGGAGGCGATCCTCGCTCTGCTCAATGCCGGGCTTACGCCGGTCGTGCCCGAGTACGGGTCGCTCGGCGCGAGCGGCGATCTCGCCCCGCTCGCCCACTGCGCGCTGGCCTTGATCGGCGAGGGCGAGGTGCTGGCAGCGGACGGCAGCAGGCGTCCCGCCGGCCAGGCGATGGCCGAGGCGGGAATCGCGCCGCTCGAGCTGACGGCGAAGGAAGGGCTCGCGCTGATCAACGGCACGGACGGCATCCTGGCCATGCTCGTGCTGGCCATCGCGGAGCTGTGGCAATTGCTGCGAGTCGCCGACGTGACGGCGGCGATGTCGGTCGAGGCGCTGCTCGGAACCGACCGCGCGTTCGCCGCTGAGCTGCTGGCGCTGCGTCCCCAGCCCGGTCAGGCCGACAGCGCGGCCAACCTGCGCGCGCTGCTCGACGCCTCGGAAATTGTGGCCAGCCACCGCTACGGCGACCCGCGGGTGCAGGACGCCTACTCATTGCGCTGCGCCCCGCAGGTCAACGGTGCCGCGCGCGACACGCTCGCCCACGCCGAGCGGGTGGCGGGCTTCGAGTTGCACGCGGCCATCGACAACCCGATGGTGCTGCCGGACGGTCGCGTCGAGTCGTGCGGCAACTTCCACGGCGCGCCGGTGGCGTTTGCCTGTGACTTCCTCGCCCTGGCCATCGCCGACGTGGGCTCGATCGCCGAGCGCCGCACCGACCGCCTGCTCGACGCCGGCCGCTCCCACGGACTACCACCGTTTCTCGCCGAAGATCCGGGCGTCAACTCGGGCTTGATGCTGGCCCATTACGCCCAGGCGGCGCTGGTGGCCGAGAACCGCCGGCTGGCTGCGCCGGCCAGCGCCGACTCGATCCCTACCAGCGCGATGCAGGAGGATCACGTGTCGATGGGGTGGGGGGCGGCGCGCAAGCTCCGCACCGCGACGGCCAACCTGGCCCGGATCCTGGCTGTCGAGCTAATCACCTCGGCGCGCGGACTCGATCTGCGCGAGCCGCTGAAGCCGGCGGCGGGAACCGCCGCGGCGCTGAGCGCCACGCGGGCGCGGGTCGCCGGCCCGGGTCCCGATCGCTTCCTAGCCCCGGAGCTGGCCGCGGCCGCGGAGCTCGTCGGCTCGGGCGAGCTGCTCCAGGCCGTCGAGCGGGAGATCGGAGCCCTGCGATGAGCCCGGCCGCCGTCCGCGCGCCGCGTGGCACCGATCTGTCCTGCCGCGGCTGGCCCCAGGAGGCAGCTATGCGGATGCTGATGAACAACCTCGATCCCGATGTGGCCGAGGATCCGGACCGGCTCGTCGTCTACGGCGGCACGGGCCGCGCCGCCCGCTCCTGGGAGGCGTTTCACGCCATCGTCGCCACGCTGAAAACGCTGGAGGGCGATGAGTCGCTGCTCGTGCAGTCCGGCAAGCCGGTGGGCGTGTTCCGCACGCACGAGTGGGCGCCTCGGGTGCTGATCGCCAACTCGAACCTGGTGCCCGAGTGGGCGACATGGGACGAGTTCCGCCGGCTCGAGGCGCTCGGCCTGACCATGTATGGCCAGATGACCGCGGGCTCGTGGATCTACATCGGCAGCCAGGGGATCGTGCAGGGCACCTACGAGTGCTTCGCCGAGATCGCGCGGCGGCGACACGGCGGCTCGCTGGCCGGCACGATCACGCTGACCGCCGGCCTGGGCGGGATGGGCGGGGCCCAGCCGCTCGCCGTGACGATGAACGGCGGCGTTGCATTGTGCGTCGAGGTCGACCGCGGGCGGATCGAGCGTCGCTTGGCCACGCGCTACCTCGACGAGGTAGCCGATTCGTTCGACGATGCCGTCGCTCGCTGCGCCGCCGCCAAGGCGCAGCGCCGGGCGCTGTCGGTGGGACTCGAGGCCAATGCGGCCGACGTCTTGCCGGACCTTCTCGCCCAGGGCTTCGAGGCCGAGATCGTGACCGACCAGACCAGCGCGCACGACCCGCTGAACGGATACGTCCCGGGCCGGATGACGCTGGCCGAGGCGGCCGAGCTGCGCGTCGCCGATCCGGACGAGTACGTGCGGCGCTCACGGGCGTCGATCGCCGCCCACTGCGCCGCCATGGTCGGCTTCCTCGACGCCGGCAGTGAGGTGTTCGACTATGGCAACAGCCTGCGGGCCGAGGCTCGGCTCGGCGGGTTCGAGCGCGCGTTCGCCTACCCGGGGTTCGTGCCGGCCTACGTCCGGCCGCTGTTCTGCGAGGGCCGCGGCCCGTTCCGGTGGGTCGCGCTGTCCGGGGATCCGGCCGACATCGCGGCCACCGATCGCGCGGTGCTCGACGAGTTCCCCGACGACGAGCCGCTCGGGCGGTGGATCCACCACGCCGCAGAGCGGATCGCCTTCCAGGGGCTGCCGGCGCGGATCTGCTGGCTCGGGTACGGCGAGCGGGCGCGGCTGGGGCTTCGTTTCAACGAGATGGTGCGCTCAGGCGAACTGCGCGCGCCCGTGGTGATCGGACGCGACCATCTGGATTCGGGGTCGGTCGCCTCGCCGTATCGCGAGACCGAGGGCATGGCCGACGAGTCCGACGCGATCGCCGACTGGCCGCTGCTGAATGCGCTCGTCAACACCGCCTCCGGCGCCACCTGGGTCTCGATCCACCACGGCGGGGGTGTCGGCATCGGCCGCTCGATCCACGCCGGCATGGTCTGTGTGGCCGACGGATCGGAGCTGGCCGCCGAGAAGCTCGAGCGAGTGCTGACCAGCGATCCCGGCACCGGCGTCATGCGCCATGCCGACGCCGGCTATCCACGCGCGCTGGACGTGGCGGCCGAGCGGGGAGTGCGGATCCCGATGCAGGGCTCGTGACGGTCCTTCCGATCGCCATGGTCGGGGACCCAGTCTTGCGCCAACGCGCGGCGGAGATTGATCCCGCGGAGCTGGCCACCCCGGAGCTCCAGCGGTTCATCGATGACTTGATCGAGACCAGGCGCGCGGCCGGCGGCGCCGGTCTGGCCGCCAATCAGGTGTCGCGGCCGGTGCGGATCGCGGTGGTCGAGGTCGACGAGCACACCCGTGCGCGCTATCCGTACAAGCCGCTCGTCCCGCTGACGGTGATCGTCAACCCGTGGCTCGAGCCGCTGTCCGACGAGCGGTTGCTGATCAACGAGGGCTGTCTGTCGGTGCCCGATCTCCGGGGAGACGTCGAGCGGCACGCGGCCGTCCGCGTGCACTATCTCGATCGAAATGGTGAAGCGGGTGAGGCCGAGGTTCGTGGGCTTACCGCGGGGACGTTCCAGCATGAGCTCGACCACCTCGACGGCACCCTGTTCCTCGATCGCGCCGACCCGCGCAGCTTCAGCACCTGGGAGCAGTTCGAGCGCCACGGCAAGGCGGTATTCCTGCGCCGCATCGCGCCGTTCGCGCAGGACGGAATATGACGACGTTCTGGTGTGAGAAGGCCTGGCTGGGCGGCCCGGATATCGCCCGGGGGGTCGTGATCGAGGCCGTGGATGAGCGGATCGACACGGTTCAGAGCGGGGTCAGCGACCCGCCGGAGGGCGCCGAGCGGCTTGCCGGCCTCGTCATCCCGGGCTTCGCCAACGCCCACTCGCACGTATTCCAGCGTGCGCTGCGCGGGCGCACGCACCGGGCGCGGGGGTCGTTCTGGACCTGGCGTGAGCAGATGTACGCGCTCGCCGCGGCGCTCGATCCGGACTCGATGCGAGCGCTGGCCCGAGCCACGTTCGCCGAGATGGCGCTGGCCGGCATCACGGTGGTGGGCGAGTTCCACTATCTCCACCACGGGCCGGGCGGCAAGCCATACGATGACCCGAACGCGATGAGCCAAGCGGTGATCGAAGGCGCGCGCGAGGCAGGGGTGCGGATGACGCTGCTCGACACGTGCTACCTGCACGGCGGGATCGGACAGGAGCCCGATCCGGCCCAAAAACGCTTCTGCGATCCGGACGCGGCGACGTGGGCGACCCGGGTGGAGGGCGTCAACTCCGGAACG
Source organism: Solirubrobacteraceae bacterium (assembly GCA_045805545.1). Classification (GTDB taxonomy): domain Bacteria; phylum Actinomycetota; class Thermoleophilia; order Solirubrobacterales; family Solirubrobacteraceae; genus Palsa-465. The sequence goes on from JBJMLD010000064.1 coordinate 21,242, forward strand.
CATCTGCGCCTCGGCGCCGCGATCCACAGCGTGCGTGCCGTCGACCCTGCTTCGGCGGCCGTGGTGGCCGGGTGGGCGGCCGAGCACGCCGCTCCACTGCATGCGCACGTCTCCGAGCAGCCGGCCGAGAACGAGGCCACGCTGGCCGCCTACGGCGCGACCCCGATGGCCGTGCTCGCCCAGGCCGGCGCGATCAGTGGGCGCTTCACGGCCGTGCACGCCACGCACGTGACCGACCAGGACCTAGCCTTGCTGGGCGAGGCCGGGGCGTTCTGCTGCCTGTGCCCGACGACCGAACGCGATCTCGCCGACGGGGTAGGCCCGGCCCGAAACCTGCTCGCCGCCGGCGCCCGCCTCGCGCTCGGGAGCGACTCGAACGCGATCATCGAACCGCTCGAGGAAGCGCGCGCGGTCGAGCTCGATGAGCGCCTGGCCACTCGCGTGCGCGGTCACCACAGCGGCGATGAGCTGCTGTTCGCCGCCACCGCCGGCGGGTACGAGAGCGCGGGCTGGCCGGAGGGCGGGATGATCCGCGCCGGCGGCCTGGCCGATCTCGTCGCGCTTGATCTACAGGGGGTCCGCCTGACCGGCGTAGCCGACACTGACCTGGTGGACGCCGTCGTGTTCGCCGGTGCCGCGGCGGATGTGCGTGACGTGGTCGTCGGCGGGCGCTTCGTCGTCGACGACCGCGAGCACGTGACCCTGGACGTAGCGCGCGAGCTGAGCGCAGCTCTGAACGGAGCAGCGTGAGCTCAGTCGTGATCGACAACATCGGGTTGCTCGTCACCGGGGATCCCTCGCTCGGCGAGGGGATGCTCGGCGTCGTGCGCGACGCCGCGGTTGTGATCGAGAAAGGTGTCGTGGCCGAGGTGCGGGGCGGAGGTGGGCCGCATGCCTCGGCCGACCGGCTGATCGAAGCCGACGGGCGCTGCGTGATCCCGGGATTCGTCGACAGCCACACGCATCTCGTGTTCGCCGGCGATCGGGCCGAGGAGTTCGCGGCGCGGATGGGCGGCGCGCCGTACGCGGCCGGCGGCATCCGGGCCAGCGTGGCCAGCACGCGGGCGGCCAGCGCCGATGAGCTACGCCTACTGGCCGGCTTGCGCCGCCGCGAGGCGCTGCGCGCCGGCATCACCCATCTGGAGATCAAGTCGGGTTACGCGCTCGAGGTCGAGGGCGAGCGCCGGCTGTGCGAGGTCGCCTCCGAGCTCACCGACGACGTCACGTTCCTCGGCGCGCACCTGCTCCCGGCCGAGTACGAGCACCGCGCCGACGAGTACGTCGAGCTCGTGTGCGGCGAGATGCTGTCCGCCTGCGCGCCGTTCGCGCGGTGGATCGACGTGTTCTGCGAGCGCGGCGCCTTCGATGCCGACCAGTCCCGAGCGGTGCTGGCCGCCGGCCGCGATGCCGGCCTCGGCCTGCGCGTGCATGCCAACCAGCTCGGCCGCGGCCCCGGCGTCCAGATCGCGGTCGAGGCCGGCGCGGCATCGGCCGACCACTGCACGCACCTGAGCACGGCCGACGTGGAGGCGCTCGCGTCCTCCGACACGGTCGCCACGTTGCTGCCGGCGACCGACTTCTCGACCCGGCAGCCCTACCCCGACGCCCGGCGGCTGCTCGATGCCGGCGCCACCGTGGCGCTGGCGACCAACTGCAACCCCGGCTCCAGCTACACGACCTCGATGAGCTTCTGCATCGCCCTGGCCGTGCGCGAGATGCGGATGAGCCTGGAGGAGGCGCTCGCCGCCGCCACGCTGGGGGGCGCCCGGGCGCTCGGCAAGGCCGACCGAGGCCGGCTGGCGCCTGGTGCCCGGGGCGACGCGGTGATCCTGGCCGCGCCGTCCTACGCCCACATCGTCTACCGGCCCGGGGTGCCGTTGATCGCGGGCACGGTCGTCGGTGGCGAGCTCAAGTTCCGCCACGCCGAGCTCGGCGTGGGCCTGTAGAGCGCGGTTAGCGGACCTCCTGCAGCGCCGGATACAGCTTCTCGAAGCGCTCTCGCGTCTCGCGGTAGACCTCGACCCACTCCGGCACCGGATCGATCTGCTCGCGCGGCTTGACGGTCGCCGCCACGGCGTCATGCACGTCAGGCCAGGCGCCGGCCGCAACGCCGCCGAGGATCGCCGCGCCGAAGGCTGCGCCCTCGTCGACGGCGACGCGCTCCAGTGGCAGCTCGAGCACGCTGGCGCAGATCTGTAGCCAGAGGTCGCTGCGTGCGCCGCCGCCCGACACGCGGCCGACGGCCGCCTCAGATCCCTCGAGCGAGCGGATCAGCTCAAGCGAATCGCGCAGACCGAACGCCACCCCCTCCAGCACGGCCCGCACCAGCGCGCCCCGGTCATGGCGCACGCTCAGCCCGGTGAAGGCGCCCCGGGCATCGGGGTCGGCGTGCGGCGTGCGCTCGCCGGCCAGGTAGGGCGCGAACAGCAGTCCTTCGACGCCCGGCGGCCAGTCTGCGGCCTCTTCCACGAGCTCGGCGTACGACGACCCGGCGCCCAGTGCTTTCCGGGCCCAGTTCAGCGATCCGGCGGCCGACAGCATCACGCCCATGGCGTGCCAGGCGTCGGGTACGGCGTGACAGAACGCATGGACGCGCGCCTGCGGGTCGGCGGCGAACGACTCGAGTGCGGCGAACACAACGCCCGAGGTCCCGAGGACCACCGACAGCGGGCCCGGCCGGTCGACCCCGACGCCGAGCGCGCCCGCCGCCTGATCGCCGGCGCCGGCGGCCACGGGAATGCCCTCGTCGATTGGACCGCCGCTGCGTGTCACGCCCGACACCGTCGGGCTCTCCATCACCTCGGGCAGCCAGGCAGCGTCGAAGCCCAGCTCCTGCACCACCTCGTCGCTCCAGCGCCGCTGGGCGACGTCCAGGAGCAGCGTTCCCGACGCGTCGGCTACGTCGATCACGTGCTCGCCGCACAAGCGCAGCCGCACGTAGTCCTTGGGCAGCGTGATCCGGGCGATGCGCTCGTACAGCTCCGGCTCATGCGAGCGCATCCACACGAGCTTGGGGGCGGTGAAACCGGTGAGCGCGCGGTTGCCGGTGAGCGAGATCAGCCGCTCGAGACCGATCGTCTCCTCGATCCACCCGCACTCCTCCGCGGTGCGCTGGTCGTTCCACAGGATCGCCGGGCGCAGGACCTGATCAGAGGCGTCGAGCGCGACCAGACCGTGCATCTGCCCCGACAGCCCAATCCCGGCTGGCTGGCCAGCCAGTTCCCGGAGCCGGGTCAGGACGCGCTGCGAACCGCGCCACCAGTCCTCGGGGTCCTGCTCGGACCAGCCCGGACGAGGCGTCGAGAGCGGGTACTCCTCCTCGGCCACGCCCAGCACCTCGCCGTCGGAGGAAATCGCGACGCCCTTGACCGCGGAGGTGCCGACGTCGAGACCGAAGAAGGCGGACATCCGGCCCGTCGCCTCACGCGCCGAGCGCGGCGTAGACCAGCTCGTAGGCCCGCACGGCGTCCTTGGCCTGCTGGGCCTCGCGCAACGCCGCGTCGTCGATCTTCGCCGCCACGCCGTCGATGAACTGCCACTGGAGCAGCGAGCGCTTGACTGCGCCGACCTGGTCCTCGGTGTACGGGTAGAGGTCGAAACCGAGACGCTCGCCGCTCGAGCCGTAGCCGCATCGGCGCAGCTCAAGGGCCAGCTCGAGCGTCTCCATGAACCTGACCGTGCCGACCATGTTGTCGTCGTCGAACGTGCCCCAGCCGTCGTTGGCGTGCAGATGACCGAGCAGACCGTCGGAGGACAGCAGCGCCGCGTACTCGGGAAGGTGCTCGCCGTTCATGATCAGGTGCTGCCAGTCCATGTTGATTTGCACGTTGTCGTGGCCCTGCTCACGCAGCTTGCTGACGACGTAAAGGCACATGCCGATGTTGCGCATGAGGATCTTCATCGCGGGCTCGGAGTTCTTGTGCTCCAGGAACAGCTTCACGCCATGCTCGGCGCACACGCCCGCCGCCTCGCCCATGCCCTCGATCAGCCACCGCCAAGCTTCGACGTACGCGGTCTGGAACGGGTAGTTGTAGCCCTCGCCGCCGGGCCAGATGATCAGGTGGGCGCCGAGCGAGCCGGCGAACTCGGCGGCCTCGCGAACTATTCGCCGCGCCTCATCGCGCAGCCTGGCATCGGGGTTGACCAGACCGCCGCGCCCGAAACGCGGATCGAGGTGGAGTCCGCCGGCGATGCAGTAGATGTCGTGGTCAGAGCCGAGCGCAGCGCGGACCTCGTCGAGGTTGTCGGGTGAGAGCTCGTTGGGGTAATGGAACTCGTAGCCGTCCATCAAGTCGCCCAGTCCCTCTACCGCGCGATGCACCTTCTCGGCGACCGGCTCGGGCTCGTAGCCGTGCTCCGGCTGGTAGCCGGCTGGTACGAAGCGGGTGATCATCGGTCCAAACGCCCAAATACCGATGCTGGTCTTCACTGGCTCTCCTCCTGATATCGCCGAGACTCAAACCTGAAACCTACAGCGCAGCTTGCGCGTTAGCGTTAACATTCCCGCCGCAACCGGTCGGGGGTGTGGAGCGTCACGATGGACGCCAAAGCGCAGAGAAACCGCTCGCGCCGGCGCCGGCCGGCCGTCATGTCCGATGTGGGAAGGCTGGCAGGCGTCTCGCACCAGACCGTCTCGCGGGTCATCAACGGCAGCCCGCATGTGCGCGAGGAGACTCGCCAGCGCGTCATCGCCGCGATGCGCGAGCTCGACTACCACCCCAACTCGGTGGCGCGGGCCCTGGTCACCGGGCGCTCGAGCACGCTCGGCGTAGTCAGCTTCGACACCACCCTGTATGGGCCCGCGTCGACGCTGTTCGGGATCGAGCGTGCGGCGCACGACGCCGGCTATTTCATCATCGTGGCCAGCCTCAAGGCGCTCGATCGCGATTCGATCGACGACGCCATCGAGCGCCTGCGGCTCCACGGGGTGGATGGGATCCTGGTCATCGCACCCATGCGCGAGAGCGCGGAGGCGCTTCTGCACGTGCATGCCGGCGGCGGCATCCCCCTGGTGGCGGTGGAAGCCGGGCCCGATGCCTCGGTGCCCGTCGTGGCCGTCGACCAGGATGCCGGCGCGGCGATGGCCACCGAGCATCTGCTGCAGCTCGGTCACGCCACGGTCTGGCACATCGCCGGGCCGTCGGACTTCGTCGAGGCGCGGCAACGGCTCGATGGGTGGCGGCGGACGCTGCGTGAGGCCAGCCTGCCCATTCCCGAGCCGCTCGAAGGGGACTGGAGCGCGCACGCCGGCTACGAGCTCGGTCAGCGCCTGGCGGGCGAGCCGGACGTCACCGCCGTGTTCGTGGCCAACGACCAGATGGCGCTGGGCGCGCTGCGGGCGCTGCACGAGGCGGGCCGCCGCATCCCGGCTGATCTCAGCATCGTCGGATTCGACGATATCCCCGAGTCGCCCTACTTCACGCCGCCCCTCACGACGATCCGCCAGGACTTCAACGAGCTGGGCAGCCGCGGGGTGCGGCTGCTGCTGGCCACGATGGAGGCGGGCGAACGACTCGATCCGGGCCCCGCGGTGCCGCCGGAGCTGATCATTCGCTCCAGCACCGGCGCCCCGCCGCAAAATCCCGCCCGCCGGCATTGACACGCGCGCGATGTGATCGTTAACATCGCGCCGCTGAACGGAGAGGAGGAAGCGCAAGTAGGAGATGGGCGCTGTCCGTGGTAGATACGGGCAGCCATGTCGACTCTGCGCCCTGACAACGGTCTTGGCGTGAGAGGGTTGGCGCTTGGTTAAGCGAATTGGACACCGTCAACCCAGTCTGAGAGCGTACGCGTGAAGGCCGGGTTCAAGACGTTCGAGAGAGGAGCGCAGATGTCAGAGCTGGATATCCTGGACGACGCTGTCGAGCGTCTCGAGTGGGATGAGCGCAAGGAAGAGGACACGCCAGTCAAGCGCTGGCGGCAGCTGACTCGGCGCACAGCCCTGAGCGGCGGCGCGGCCGGAATCGCGGCGATGATTCTGGAAGCGTGCGGTGGCAGCAGCAAGTCGAGTTCAAGCGCGACAGCGGCGGGTGGCAGCAGCGGCGCCGCCAGCATCTTCGGGTCGAGCAAGAGCTACAAGTTCACGTTCGTCAACCACGTCACGACGAACCCGTTCTTCACGCCGACCCAGAGTGGCGCGGCCGACGCCTGCAAGCTGCTCGGCTGTTCCTATCAGTGGACCGGTTCGCAGACGTCCAATGTCGGCGAGATGGTCAACGCGTTCAACAGTGCGGTCAGCGCCGGCGTGGACGGAATTGCCATCGCGCTGATCGATCTGCACGCGTTCAACGGACCGACCGACAAGGCGCTGGCAGCGAAGATTCCCGTGGTCTCATACAACGCGGACGCCGCGAGCAATAACCGCCTCGCCTACATCGGTCAGGATCTTTTCGTCTCCGGGCAGGAGATGGGCACGCACATTGCGTCACTGGTTCCCTCCGGCGACGTCGCGCTGTTCATCGCCACGCCGGGCGCTCTCAACATCCAGCCCCGGATTGACGGCGCACAGCAGACGCTCAAGGCGCACCCCGGGATCAAGACCCACGTGGTCGCGACCGGTGCTGCGGTGCCGGCCGAGCTGACGGTGATCCAGTCCTACGCGACGGCGCATCCGAGCACGAAGGGCTACTTCGCCGTCGACGCGGGCAGCACCCAGGGCCTGGCGCAGACGATCCAGAAGCAGGGCCTGGCGTCCAAGGGCGTCAAGGGCGGCGGCTACGACCTCACGCCGGTCACACAGCAGCTGTTGGCCGGCGGGCAGATCCAGTTCACGATCGACCAGCAGCCCTACCTTCAGGGCTTCTTCCCGGTGCTGGAGATGTACATGTACCAGGTCACCCAGACCCTGACCGGTATGGCCGACGTCAACACGGGTCTGAAGTTCCTCGACAAGACGACGGTGGTGCCATACAACAGCACCAAGAGTCGCTACGAGGGCACTGGCACCGGCGTCGGGGTCCAGAAGAGCTAGCTGGACGCACGACAGGTGGTCTTCGACGTAGACTGCTGACGATGGCTGTGGCGTCCCGCACGGCCGATTCCCCCAAGGGCCCGGCGAACGGCCGGGCCCGATCGGGGCAGGCGATGAGCCTCGGCAAGCGCTTCCTGACGCTGCGCGAAGGCAGCATCATCGTTGTCACGGTCGTGACGTTCATCTACTTCGCGACCAGCTCGAGCCGGTTCGTCACCGGGGACAGCTTCAAGGCGCTGCTCCCGTACTTCGCGCCGATCGCGATTCTCGCCGCCGGCGAGGTATTCGTGATGATCAACGGCGAGATCGACCTGTCGATCGGCGCGCTCTACCTGTTCACGCCGTTCATCTTCTACAAGCTCTCGCACAACGTCGGGCTACCGCTCATCCCGGCGCTGATCGGGGCGCTGATCGTGGCCGGGCTGATTGGGGCGTTCAACGGGTTCATGATCGCCTATGTGGGCGTCTCTTCGTTCGTGGTGACGTTAGGCACCTTGTTCACGTTTGATGGGCTCACGCTGATCATCTCCCACGCCACGCCCGTGACCACGCCCGGTACCTCGGCTGTCGGCACGCCGACATTCGCCCAGATCTTCGGTGGCGGGACCTACTCGGAGCTGTTCTGGGCGATCGGGATCGTGCTGATCCTCCAGGTGGTGTTGTCGCTTACGCGCTGGGGGATCTTCACGGTGGCGGTCGGCGGCAACCGGCTCGGAGCGGCGGAGGCCGGTGTCCGGGTCCGGCTCGTGCTGATCCGCAACTTCGTCATGTGCGCCACGCTGGCCGGCTTCGTCGGGATCCTCGAGACGACGCGCTCGGGCACGGCGACGCCCGACCCATCGGGCTCGAACGACATCCTCTTCCAGGGCATCTCGGCCGCGGTGATCGGTGGCACGCTGCTGCAAGGAGGCTCCGGCACGGTTGTCGGCGGTTTCATCGGCGCCGTGTTCCTCGGCATCCTCCGGGACGGTCTCAACATCAAGGGCGTGAGCGCCAACTACTTCTATCTATACCTCGGCCTGGCGATCCTGATCGCGATGGCCTTCAACACGTACGTGTCTCGCGTGCGCACCGGATCGGGCCGTGACTAGCGCGGACATCCCTGCCGAGAAGGTTGTCGGCCCGTCGCGTGCCGACGACGACGTGCTGCGCGTCGAGCACGTGACCAAGTCCTTCGGCCCGACCACCGCGCTGCGCGACATCAACCTGCATCTGCGCAAGGGCGAGGTGCTCGGCCTGCTGGGTGACAACGGCGCCGGCAAATCGACGCTTATCAAGATCATGTGCGGCTTTCACCGGCCCGATTCCGGCGAGATGTGGTGCAAAGGGGAGCCGTATGCGCCCAAGAGCGTTCTCGACGCCCGCGCTCGCGGAATCGACACCGTGTATCAGGACCTGGCGCTGATCGGTCAGCTGAGCGTCTACCAGAACCTGTTCCTGCGCCGCGAAGAGGTGCACACACCGATCCCGTTTCTGTCCAACCGGCGCATGCGCAAGCGCGCCCGCGCGGCGCTCGAGGAGACCGGCATCAACATCCCCAGCATCGAGGTTCCCGTCGCGCGGCTTTCCGGAGGCCAGCGTCAGGCGATCGCGGTGGCGCGCACGATCTCCGGTGACGCCGACATCATCTTGCTCGACGAGCCGTTGGCCGCGATGGGCGCCAAGGAGGGCGCGCTGATCCTCGACCTGATCGCTCGGCTGAAGGCCGAGGGCAACGTCTCGATCATCATGATCCTGCACAACTACGTGCACGTCTTTCAGGCCTGCGATCGAGTCAGCCTGATCCAGGACGGGGTCATCTCACTCGACAAGCCGACCAAAGAGACAAGTGTCGACGAGCTCAACGAGATCGTCGTCGAGGAGTACCGGCGCGCGCGGCAGGCCGCGAAGGCCGAGGAGGCGGCGGCCACCCAGGTGCAAAACGACGCCGCGTGATGGCGTACGCGGTCGGCGTCGACTTCGGCACCGAATCCGGCCGCGCCGTGCTGCTGGATCTCGACAGCGGCGCCGAACTCGCCGTGGGTGTGGTGCGCTACCCCCACGGCGTGATCGATCGCACCCTGCCGGCCAGCGACGAGCCGCTGCCACCTGACTGGGCACTACAGGACCCCGACGACTGGATCCTCGTCCTGGAGGAGGCGATCGCCTACGTCGTGGCCGAGGCCGACGCCAACGTGAACGACGTGGTGGGACTCGGCATCGATGTCACGTCGTGCACGGTGCTGCCGGTCGACAGCGAGGGCGAGCCGCTGTGCCGATACGAGCACTTCCGCCACCGGCCCCATGCCTGGCCGAAGCTGTGGAAGCACCACGCCGCGCAGCCCGAGGCGGACCGACTGACCGAGGTCGCGCTCGAGCGGGGGGATGCCTTCATCGAGCGCTACGGCGGGCGGATCTCCTCGGAGTGGTACTTCCCGAAGCTGCTCGAGCTGTGGACCGACGACCGCGAGATCTACGAGGAGGCACACGGGTTCATCGAGGCCACCGACTGGATCGTCTGGTGGTTGACCGGCCAGGAGCGCCGGCAGATGTGCACCGCGGGTTACAAGGCGCTGTGGTCACCCGACGAAGGACTTCCTCCCCGCGAGTACTTCGAGGCTGCCTTCCCCGGTTTCGACACGCCGGGCGAGAAGCTCGGTCACACGTTCCTCCCGCTCGGGACGCGGGCGGGAACCCTTCGCCCGGAAGCGGCCGAGGCGATTGGGCTGCCCGAGTCGGTGGCCGTGGCCGTCGGCAATGTCGACTCGTTCGTGTCGGTTCCGGGTGCCGGGGTCGAGCATTCAGGCGCCTACGTGATCGTCATCGGCACGTCGATCTGCGACATGGTCGTCGACCCGCGGGAGGTTAGGCTGCCCGGCATCACCGGTGTCGTGCGCGACGGGATCCTCCCCGGGCTCTACGGGTACGAGGCCGGGCAGGTCGCCGTGGGCGACATGCTCGCCTGGTACGTCAACACGTTCGGAGGCGACTACGGAGCACTCGAGCAGGGGGCGGCCGGCCTGCGTCCCGGCGAGACGGGTCTCGTGGCCTTCGACTGGTGGAACGGCAACCGCTCGATCCTGGCCGACGCCGGGCTCACCGGCGTGATCGCAGGTCTCACCCTGCAGTCTTCGCAACAGGACATCTACCGGGCGCTGCTCGAGTCCATCGCGCTCGGCAACCGGCGCGTGATGGACAACTTCACCGAGCACGGGATCGAGCTCACCGAGGTCGTGGCCTGTGGCGGGATCGCCGAGCGCAGCCCGTTGACCATGCAGCTGCTCGCCGACACGAGCGGCCTGCCCGTTCACGTGCCGGCCTCGAGCGAGATACCGGCTCGCGGCTCGGCGTTGTTCGGCGCCGTGGCCGGCGGCGCGTTCGACGACATCGCGTCGGCGGCGAGCGCACTGCGGCCCGGAACCGCCCGCACCTACGAGCCCGACGCCACGGCGAAGGCGGTCTACGACGAGGTGTACGCGATCTATCGAGATCTCTACGAAACGCTGGGCCACTCGCAGGTGGAGCTGCTGCATGGCCTCAAGCGGATCCGCACCGACCAGAGGAGGGGCTCTTGAGCCACGCGCGCCGGCAACCCAAGATCGGACTGCTCGGCATCATGCAGGAGCTCTACGACGACATGATCCCGGGGATCACGGAGCACCAGGCTTCCTACGCACGCGAGGTCGCGCAGCGGCTCGCGGGTGCGGCCGAGGTCGTGTTCACGCGTCCGGCGCGCAACCGTGATGACGTCGAAGCGGTCTGCCGGGAGCTCGTGGCGGCTGGCGTCGACGGGATCATGATCGTGATGCTGACCTACGGGCCGGCGATGCGCACGGTGCGGGCGCTGATGGAGGTTCCGGTGCCGCTGCTGCTGGCCAACATCCAGCCCGAGCGCGCCGTCACGCCGGCCTGGGACATGTCGGACCTGACGTATAACCAGGGTATCCACGGCGCGCAGGACCAAGCCAACGCGCTGGTCAGGATCGGGCGCCCGTTCTCGGTCATCACCGGTGAGTGGCGCTCGGATGAGTTCGCCGCCGCGTTCGCCGATTGGGCCGCGGCGGCCCAGACGGTCACCACGCTGCGGGGGACGCAGATCGCGCTGTTCGGATACCCGATGAACGGGATGGGCGACATCCGCTACGACCCGCCGGCGCATCTGCGGCGGATCGGCCCGCTCGTGGTCAGTCAGGATCTCGGCCCGCTCGCCGCGCGGATTGACGCGGCCTCGTCGGATGCTGTCGAGGCGGTTCTCTCGCGCCATGCGTCGGAGTTCAAGGTGGCGGAGGATCTGCCTCGGGAGCGGCACGAGTACGCGGCGCGGATGGAGGTGGCTGTGCGGTCCATCCTCGAGGAAGGTGGCTACGCCGGCTGGTCGTTTCACTTCGATTCGATCGGTGGCGACGGCCGCTTCCGGCAGCTCCCGCTGCTCGCCGCTTCCGACCTGATGGCCGACGGCTACGGGTTCGCCGCCGAGGGCGACACGAACACGGCATCGCTCATGTGCGCGGCGCAGACGCTGATCGGCGACGCCCACTTCAGCGAGATGTACGCGATGGACTGGGAGCTCGACTCGGTGCTGATCAGCCACATGGGGGAGGGCAACTGGAAGATCGCGCGGCCCGACCGGCCGGTGCGGCTGATCGACCGCCCGCTCGGCATCGGCCGCCTCGACAACCCGCCGACGCCCGTGTTCTCGGCCGTCCCCGGCCCGGCGACGACGGCCGCCCTGGTGCCTTTGGACGGAGAGATCTACCGGCTCGTGGTCGCCCGCGGCGAGGTGCTCGACACGCCCGAGCTGCCCAACGTCGAGATGCATTACTTCCACGTCCGTCCGGAGCGCGGGATGGAGACGTTCATGGACGACTGGCTGCGGCTCGGTGCCCCGCACCATTTCGTCTTGAACTTGGGCGACCACGTGGGGCGCTGGCGGCGCGTGGCCGAGCTGCTCGACCTCGAGTACGAGGAGATCTGACCCGGTTGTCGCCGTGCTAGACGAACTGCGAGCCGAGGTCCTGGCCGCCAATCTGGCCCTTCCTTCGCACGGCCTTGTGACCTTGACCTGGGGCAACGCCAGCGGGATCGACCGGGCCGCCGGGGTGATGGCGATCAAGCCGTCGGGCGTCTCGTACGAGGCGTTGAACGCATCCGACATCGTGCTCGTGGACCTGGAAGACGGTGAAGTGGTCGATGGCTCGCGGAAGCCATCGACGGACACGCCAACGCACCTGGCGCTGTATCGCGCCTTCGAGGAGATCGGCGGCATCGTCCACACCCACTCGACCTGGGCCACCGCCTGGGCGCAGGCGCAGCGTCCGATCCCGCTGCTGGGCACGACTCACGCCGATCTCTGTGCGCACCCGATCCCGTTGACCCGGGGCCTGACCGAGGAGGAGATCGAGGCCGGCTACGAGGACAACACCGGCACGGTGCTGATCGAGGCGATCGGCTCGCTCGGGCCGAGCGAGCTGCCGTGCGCGCTCGTGCGCGGTCACGCGCCGTTCTGCTGGGGCGCCAGCGCCGCGGCCGCCGTGGAGAACGCGGTCACGCTAGAGGCAGTGGCCAAGATGGCGCTCCTCACCAGCGTGCTCGAGCCGGGCGCAGCGCCGCTCGACAGCGCCGTGCGCGAGAAGCACCATCAGCGCAAGCACGGGCCGCAGGCGTACTACGGACAGCGTTGACCGAGGTAGTTCTCGGGGAGGACGCCGTCGCTCGGCTGGCGGCGCGGGCGGCCGCCGAGGGCTGGGCGGGCGCGCTGGTCGTGATGGACGCCAACACGCTTGCGGCGGCGGGGGTGTCGGTGGTGGAAGCGCTGCGCGGCGCCGGCGTTGCGGTCGACGAGTTCGTGTTCGCTGAGCGCTCCGGCTTGCTGGCTGGGCCTGACGAGGCGGGTGCGGTTGCCGCGCGGCTTGGCGGTGCGTCATGGCTGCCCGTAGCCGTGGGCTCCGGGGTGATCACCGACATCGTGCGCTATGCCGCGCACGGGGCCGGACGTGACTTCGTCAGCGTGCCGACGGCCGCCTCGATGGACGGCTACGCGTCCGGCGTGGCGGCCATGCAGGTGGAGGGGGTCAAGGTCACCTACCCGGCCCGGGCGCCGGTGGCCATCTACGCCGACCCGCGGGTGGCCGCCGCCGCGCCGGCCGAGCTGACGCGGGCCGGCCTGGGCGACCTGCTGGCCAAGGCCACCGCCGGGGTCGACTGGCTGGCCGCGCATCTGCTCTATGGGGAGGCATATGACGCGGGCGCGGTCGAGCTCGTCTCGGACCCGCTGCGCTTCGCCTCTCTGTCAGCCGACCGCGTCATGGCGGGGGAGCCGGCGGCGGTCGCCGAGCTGCTTGAAGGACTGATCGGCTCGGGCACCGCGATGGCCCGGGCCGGCAGCTCGCGCCCGGCCAGCGGATGCGAGCACCATGCCTCGCACTTCTGGGACCTGCTGGCCGCCCACGGCCGACGCCCACACGAGTCGCACGGGCTCCAGGTCGGATACGCGACCCGCTTCGCCATGCGCCTACAGCGCTTCGCCTTCGGTGGCGGCGTTGCGACGCTGCGAGCGCCGGCCTGGCCCGCCGATCCGCTGGGTCCGGAGGCACGCGCTTGGCTGGGCGACCCGGTGGCGCCGGAGATCGCCGATGCGGTGGCCGCTAAGCAGCGGTTCGTCGCCCACCACCTCGCTGACGATCGCCACCACCTCGGCGACGACCGCCACATCCTCGGCGACGACCGCCACATGCTCGGCGACGACCGCCACATCCGCGGTCAACCCGGGCCTGGCTGGCCGGCCAGCCAGGGAGAGTGGGAGGAAGTGCGACGGCGAATTGCGCCGGCGATGGCCCGCTTCGATGACGTGGAGGTTGCGCTGGATGTCGCCGGGATTCCACGCGGGCCCGGGTGGCTCGGGCTCGATGCCGACACTCTGCGCGCGACGTTCCGCTACGCCACGCGACTGCGCGCGCGGTATACGGTCCTCGATTTCCTCGAGGGCCAGAGCGTTTTGCAGGAGGCCGTCGAGGCAGCGCTCGCTCAGACCTAGACAGTTGTGCCCACAACTAACTGGTATGCTGTGCGCACGTGGAACTTGGACTCGCCACATTTGCCGACCTCAGCTCGGGCATCACCCCCGAGCAGCGCATGCGCGACCTGCTCGAGGAGGCCACGCTGGCCGATCAGCTCGGGCTGGACGTGTTCGCCATCGGCGAGCACCACCGCCCCGACTTCCTGATCTCGGCGCCGGCCGTGGCCCTGGCCGCGCTGGCCGTGAAGACCGAGCGCATCCGCCTCTCGAGCGCGGTGACGGTCTTGAGCTCGGATGACCCGGTGCGCGTGTTCCAGCAGTTCGCCGAGGTCGACCTGCTGTCGGGCGGCCGGGCCGAGATCATGGCCGGCCGCGGCTCTTTCATCGAGTCGTTCCCGCTGTTCGGCTACGACCTCGACGACTACGACGAGTTGTATGCCGAGAAGCTCGAGCTGTTGCTGGCCATCCGCGACTCCGAGCGCGTCACCTGGTCAGGGCGCCACCGCGCGCCGTTGAATGACGCCGTCGTCTGGCCGCGCCCGATCCAGAACCCGCTGCCGATCTGGGTCGCGGTGGGCGGGACGCCGCAGTCGGTCATGCGCGCCGGCAAGCTCGGCCTGCCGCTCACGCTGGCCATCATCGGGGGCCAGCCGGAGCGCTTCGTGCCGCTGGTCGAGCTTTACCGCGAAGCGTTCGTCGCCGCCGGCGGCTCTGTGTCCGACGCCCGCGTCGCGATCAACACACACGCATTCGTGGGGGAGACGTCGGCTGGCGCCGACAGCGCCTTCGCCGCGTCGTATCTCGCGATGATGAACCGCATCGGCCGTGAGCGCGGCTGGCCGCCGGCCGGCCGGCCCGAGTACGAGGCGCTCCGCTCCCCACGCGGCGCGCTGGCCGCTGGCTCACCTGAGCAGGTCGCCGAGAAGCTGCTGTTCGAGCACGAGCTGTTCGGCCACCAGCGCTACATCGCGCAGATGAGCGTGGGCGCGGTGGCGCATCGGGACGCCATGCGCTCGATCGAGCTCTACGGGACGGAGGTGGCGCCCGTCGTCCGCGACGAGGTGGCGCGGCGGGAGTCGGTGGCTGGTGGCGCGGGGCCAGGGGCGCCGGCCGGCGCCGGGGCTTCCGGTGCAGGGCCATCGGCCTAGGAGGGGCGTAAAGGCGCATTGAAGGGAGCCGGATGGGGGCTCCGGTCGGTTCGTCTCCGCGATCCTGGCCTGGAGCGCCAAGAACGTAAGTGAGCGACGCCCTTGCCAGCCGCTTGCATGCACTTTTGGCGAATATCGCCAAGAACGCATGCAAGCGGTCGTAGCGGCCCGCGCTCGCATGCGTTTTGGGTGCCCGGCCCGCGACCGGCGCCCCATCCACCCCCTCCCTGCCGCCGTTACGTCACCAACGACAGTGTCACAGGGGACAGCCTCACACCGCCGAACGCCGGTGTCAGCGCAGACGCGTGCCTGGGCGCGTCAGGCTGCCGCCGCGCGAGCGGCGAATGAGGTAGAGGATCATCGCCGAGCACAGGACGGACAGTAGGACGCCGGGCACCGCGCGGCGCCAAATCAGCCACACGAGGATGCCGGCGATGAAGTTGCCGGCAAGGCCGAGGAGGATCGTCTGGAAGATCGACATCGGGTCACGACCGGGCAGGGCAAGCCTCGCCAGGGCGCCGACGAATAGTCCGGTGACAGCGAGAAGGATCAGATACGCAATCAGGCTCATGGCCGTGGATTACCCGGTGGCGCCGCCGCTCACGCCTACCCCAGCGCGCGTCCGACAGCCCGTCCGGCCACTCGTCCGGAGAACAGACAGCCGCCGAGGAACGTCCCCTCGAGCGAGCGGTAGCCGTGGACCCCGCCGCCGCCGAAACCGGCCGCCTCGCCGGCCGCGTACAGGCCGGCCAGCGGGGCGCCGTCGTCCGTCAGTACCCGGCCGTCCAGATCGGTCTCGAGTCCGCCCAGGGTCTTGCGCGTGAGGATCCACAGGCGCACCGCGATCAGCGGGCCGGCGCCGGGGTCGAGAATCCGGTGGGGCGCGGCGACTCGGCTCACGCGGTCGGCCAGATAGAGGCGGGCGGCGTGAATCGAGGTGACCTGGAGGTCCTTGCTGAACGGGTTGGCGAGCTCGCGGTCGCGGGCTTCGATCTCCCGCCGGAGCGAGCCGGCATCAATCAAATCCTCCCCCGTGAGCACGTTCATCCGCCGCACGAGCTCGTCGAGGTCGTCGGCCACGATGAAGTCGACGCCGTGGCGCTTGAACTTCTCGACCGGGCGCGGCGGTCCGGGCAGCAGCCGGCTGGCGACCAGCCGCGGCAGGCTGCGCGAGGTGAGATCCGGGTTCTGCTCTGAGCCAGACAGCGCGAACTCGCGCTCGATGATCTTCTCGGTCAGCACGAACCACGTGTAGTCGTAGCCGGTGCCCATGATGTGGGTCATCGTGCCGAGCGTGTCGAACCCGGGGAACAAGGGCACGGGCAGCCGTCGCCCGCGCGCGTCGAACCACAGCGAGGAGGGCCCGGGCAGGATGCGGATCCCGTGGCGGGTCCAGATCGGACTCCAGTTCTCGATGCCCTCGGTGTAGTGCCACATGCGGTCGCGGTTGATCAGTCGGGCCCCGGCGCGCTCGCTGATGGCCAGCATCCGCCCGTCGACGTGATCGGGCACACCGGAGAGCATGCGCCGCGGAGGCTTGCCGAGCCTCGATGGCCAGTTCTCCCGGACCATCTCGTGGTTGGCCCCGATCCCGCCCGAGCAGATGATCACGGCCGGCGCCCGGAACTCGAACGAGCCAACCACCGTGCGGGAGCTCGGTGCCCCACGCAGGGCCGGCGAAGGCTCGAGCACACCCCCGCTCACGCCGTCGACCGCTCCGCCGGTAAGCAGAAGCTCATCGACTCGATGACGGAAGGCGAGCCGTACGAGCCCTCGCTGAGCGCCGGCTCGCACACGCCGGGCGAACGGCGCCACCAGCCCGGGCCCCGTGCCCCAGACGATGTGAAAGCGCGGCACCGAGTTGCCGTGCCCGGTGGCCAGGTAGCCGCCGCGCTCGGCCCATCCCGGGTTGGGAAGGAAGCGGACGCCCTGGCTGCGCAACCAGCTGCGCTTCTCGCCGGCCGCGAACTCGACGTAGGCCTCCGCCCAGCGCCGCGGCCACTGGTCTTCAGGGCGGTCGAACTCCGCGCTGCCCAGCCAGTCCTGGAGTGCCAGCTCCGTCGTATCGCGGATCCGCAGCCGCCGCTGCTCGGGCGTGTCGACCAGGAACAGCCCGCCGAACGACCAGAACGCCTGCCCGCCCATCGACGCCTCGCTCTCCTGATCGACCAGGATCACGCGGCGCCCCGCGTCGAGCAGCTCAGCCGTGGCGACAAGGCCGGCCAGGCCGGCGCCGACAACGATTACGTCCGACATGTCGGCCGTCGCGCCGCTCATCGCCGGGGACTACCCGGCGGATTCTGGGCGTACGCCTACCAGCGATCGTGCACGTGCGGGCGGATCAGGCGGTCGTAGACGTCGCGCACGAGGGCCAGCGCCTCGTCGCTCAGTGGCGGCACCGCGGCGGCCGCCGCGTTGCTGCGCACCTGCTCGGGATTTCGCGCACCCGGGATGACCGTGCTCACCCCGGGCTGGTCGATCACCCAGCGCAGCGCGAATTGGGCCAGCGTGATGCCGGGGTCGCTCACGTTGTGGCGGGCCAATTCAAGCTCCCGCGCCGCCTGCACCCCGACTTCGAAGGGCACGCCGGCGAACGTCTCGCCGACGTCGAACGACTCGCCGTGACGGTTGTAGTTCCGGTGGTCGTCGGCAGCGAACTGCGTGTTCTCGTCGTAGCGCCCGGACAACAGCCCGGAGGCCAGCGGCACTCGGGCGATGATCCCGACGCCGGCCTCACGAGCCGCCGGCAGCACCTCCTCGAGCGGCTTGAGGCGAAAGCAGTTGAGGATGATCTGCACGGTCGCCACACCCGGCCGGGCGATCGCCGCCAGCGCCTGCGCGCATGTCTCCACCGATACGCCGTAGGCCGCGATCCCGCCGTCGGCGACCATCTCGTCGAGCGCATCGAACACGGCGTCGTTCTCGTAAACGCCGTCCGGCGGGCAGTGCAGCTGAACCAGGTGCAGAGGGCGGAAGCCGAGGTTCTCGATCGAGCGATCGTTCCAGGCCAGGAACGCCTCCCGGTTGTAGTTCTCGGTCAGTTGCTCGACGCGACGGCCCATCTTCGTGGCGATGAACACGTCGGGATGGCGGCGGTGCAGCTCGCCGCAGAACTGCTCGCTGCGCCCGTCGCCGTATACGTCGGCGGTGTCGAAGAATGTGATGCCCTGCGCGATCGCCGCCTCCAGCGTGTTCAACGCGTCATCGGCCGAAACGGAGCCCCAGTCGGCGCCGAGCTGCCAGGTTCCGAGCCCGACCACGCTCACCTCCCGGCCCAACCGCTCGATCCGCCGCTTCTCCATGTCGACCGCATCCTGTCACGTCAGATCGTCACAATGAAGGTGGGTGAGCGAATCAGGACTCAGAGCCGCGGAGGAGAAGATGCGCGCGGAGGGGCAGGCGGAGGAGGCGATCCGCAACTTCCGCAGCGCCTACGAGCGCGTGGTCAAGGGTGACGAGGTCGTCATCCCGAGTGCCGACCTGGAGCCCGCGGGCGACGTGCCGGCGCTCGAAGAGCTGCGCCAGCCCGACCAGCCCGATGCTCTCAAGCAGTTCGCCGTGATCAAGCTGAACGGGGGCCTGGCCACGACGATGGGCCTGTCGCAGCCGAAATCGCTGCTCGAGGCACGTGAAGGGCACACCTTCCTCGACATCATCGTCGGACAGACGCTCGTACTGCGCCGGCAGTACGACCTGCAGCTGCCGCTGCTCCTGATGGACAGCGAGGCAACCCAGCAAGAGACGCTGGCCGCGCTGGAGCAGCACCCCGAGCTGGCGGTGGACGGGCTGCCGCCGGACTTCCTGCAGAGCATGATCCCCAAGCTGGACGCGGAAACGCTCGAGCCGGTCAGCTGGCCGGACAACCCCGCGCTGGAGTGGGTCCCGCCCGGACACGGCGACGTGTACGGGGCACTGCGCCGCTCCGGACTGCTTGAGGAGCTGCTCGCGCGCGGGATCCGCTACGCGATGATCTCCAACTCCGACAACCTGGGGTCTACGCTCGATCCCCGCATCGCCGAGTTCGTGGCGGCCGAGGAGATCCCGTTCCTGATGGAAGTGGTCGAGGGCACCGAGGCCGATCGCAAAGGCGGTCACATCGCGCGCCGCAAGGCCGACGGCCGCCTCGTCTTGCGTGAGACGGCACAAACCCCGCCCGAGGACGAGGAGTCATTCCGTGACTACCGCCGCTGGCGCTACTACAACACGAACACGTTGTGGGTCGACCTCCAGGCGCTGCACGAGACGCTCGAGCGCTCAGGTGGCGTGCTCGAGCTTCCCCTGATCGTCAATCGCAAGACGGTCGACCCACGTGATTCCGACTCGCCTGCCGTGCTCCAGCTCGAGAGCGCCATGGGCGCGGCGATCGGCAGCTTCTCTGACGCTCGCCTGCTGCTCGTGCCGCGCACGCGGTTCGCGCCGGTGAAGACGACCGACGACCTGCTCGTGCTGCGCTCGGACGTGTACCGGCTGACCGACCAGATGCACGTGGAGACGACGTCGGCGCTGCCCTTCGTCGAGCTCGACAAGAAGTACTACAAGCTGCTCGATGCGTTCGAGTCGCGCTTTCCCGACGGCCCACCGTCGCTGCGCGAGGCCGAGCGCTTCATCGTCCACGGCGATGTGACGTTCGCCGCCGGGGTCACCGTTCGCGGCGCTGTCGAGTTGACCGCCGAGGAGCCGAAGCGGATCCCGGACGGCTCGGTCCTGACCGGGGAAGGACGCGAAGCGTGAGCTCGCATTGCGCACGGATCGGCCACGGCGGCGCGAGCGCGCTGGCGCGAGGCAACACGCTGGCCTCGTTTGACGCCGCGGCCGACATTGGCGTCGACATGGTCGAGTTCGACGTTCGCGGCTGGCGCGGCGAGCTGGTGCTGGCCCACACGCTCCTCGACGCCCGCCGCGCCGGCAATGTCCGCCTGGGCGACGCGCTGGCGCATCTGGGCGGGGCACGTTTCACCGGGATTGGGCTGAATCTCGATCTCAAGCATCCGGGCTGCGAGGCCGGCGTGTTGCAGGCACTTCGGGATGCCGCGCTGCTCGAGCGCACAATGATCTGTAGCCAGGTGGCCTCGGTGCTCGACCGCGTGCGGGCGCTCGAACCGCGCGCCCGCGTGGGCATTTCGGTGGGCGGCCGGCTGGCGCGTGTGAGCCGCCGCTGGGGCGACTGGCGCGCGGCTGTGTTGGCCGGTCTTGCCGCGCGGCGCTGGGATGCGCTGATGGCGCAGCACAGGCTGGTCGATCATCACCTGATCGAGGAGGTGAGCGCTCGCGATGCCCGCCTGTACGCGTGGACGGTCAACCAGCGGCCGCTGATCGAGCGGCTGCGCACGCTCGGGGTGCACGGGATCGCGACGGCCGACCCGCGCCTGTTCGCGTGAGTGACCAAGTGTGGAAGGATGTCCTCGTGCATCCGTTCCGCACAGCTGTCGAGGCCGGTGACATCGACGCCGCGGTTGGGCTGCTCGCCGACGACGTCGTGTTCCGCTCCCCGGTCGTGTACAAGCCCTACGAGGGTCGGCCAGCCGTCGAGCTCATCCTGCGCGCCGTGTTCCGGGTGTTCGAGGACTTCCGCTACGAGGCTGAGATCGGCGGCGAGCAGGCAGCCGACCAAGTACTCGTCTTCCGTGCGCGCGTGGGGGAGCGCGAGGTGCACGGGGCGGACTTCATCCACACGCGCCCCGACGGGCTGATCGACGAGTTCACCGTGATGGTGCGGCCGATTTCGGGGATGCACGCATTGGCCGAGGCGATGCGCGCGCAGTTGGAACCAGCGAGATAGGCGGCAGCTAGATCGGCTCGTCGTGGGCGTCGAGCACGCCGAGCAGACCGAACACAATCGCGGCGACCGTCACGAGCAGCAGCACTACGACGGGGCCGACCATCCACGACTGACCACTCACGGCCAAGGCGACGATGAATCCGATCGTGGCGAACATCGGGACCGCGATTCCGTACTGCAGCCGTAGGTCGGCTACGAGCTCGCGGGCGACGCGCTGATTCAACGGATACTGCGGATAGACCGGAGTTGCCGATTGCATGCCGTACCTCCTCCGTGGGGCTTCCCTGGACATGAAGGTAGGACGGCGGCGCGCTGGTGCCATCCGTTTACAACTGCATAGCCGCTCCGTAGTTTCCCGGTTCCGACACCGTCTTCTCCCGCGGACGAACCGCATCAGCCTCCGGATGCGGCGGTGGGCCCGAATGTCGACCCTGTTCCTATGTTTCGGTTCTCGTCGCTGCGCGGTCGCCTTCGCCGTCCGACGGCCGAGCAGCTTCAACCGGGCACGTATGTAACGGACGGTGAGCGACTGTTCTGCGTGCTCTCGCAGTTCGCTTCCGATGACGAGATCGAGCTGGCCACGCTCGAGGATTGCCTGACGCTCGAGGTCAAGCCGTACTGCCAGGTCGAGCTGGAAGATCTCCGGCTGCGCCACGTGCTGGCCGTCGTCGCGGCCTAGTCCCCTGCGCGCGCGCCCATCGCCACCCTGATCGTGCGAACGAGCTCGGTGGCTGCAGCATCCTTGAGCACGTAGCCGCTCGCCCCGGCGTCGTGAGCCTGACGCATGAACAGCGGGTTGTGCTCCATCGTCAGCACGACGATCTTCATCGTCGGCGACATCCGCCGCAGGCGCGAGATCGCGTCAATGCTCGATCCGCCCGGCATGTTCAAGTCGAGCAGCAGGATGTGGGGCCGGACCGCCCGCACCGCCGCGAACACGGTCTGAATGCTGCCCGCCTCGGAGACGACGTGCAGATCGGCCTCCGCTTCGAGCAGCATCCGCAGGCCACTGCGCATGATCGTGTGATCGTCGGCCAAGACGATCGTGATCGGGGTAGAGGGCGTCTGCGCGGATCCGATCGATTGACCCTACTACCGCTCCTGCTCTCTCATACGCTGAATCCATGACTGCATCAGGCCCAGAACGCGCCGGTCGGCCCGGCCGCGCGCTGATCAGCGATGCCGAGGCTGTCCTACGGGCGGCCCGGCGGCCGCTCGTGATCGGGATCGGCGGCGGCGGGGACGTCGTCGGCGCGTTCGCCAGCGCCGAGCTCTGCCGCCTGTACGACGGGGCGCAGCCGATCGTGGGCGGTCTGACCTGGGAGCGCCGTCCGATCGACCCGGTTCCCGGGCCACGCACGGCGGCCGAGATCTTGGACGCCGAGGAGATGGCGCCGGGGGTCCTGCTGGCCGGCGCCAATACCCGCGTGGCCGGCCGCGACGTGCGCTTTGCCGAGTCGCGTATGGCCGAATTCCTCGGTGAGCAGACCGTGCTGATCGACCCGAGCGCTGGGCCCGCCGCCATCGCGAGCGGGCTGGGCCACGCCGCGCAGTCCCTGAATCGAGACCTGCTTCTGTTCGTCGACGTCGGCGGGGACGTGCTGGCACGCGGCGACGAGCCCGGCCTGCGCAGCCCCCTGTGCGATGCCCTGATGTTGGCCGCGGGTGCCCGCCTGCTCGAGTCGGGGTGGACGGTGCTCCTCGGACTGTTCGGAACCGGCTGCGACGCCGAGCTGACGCCCGCCGAGGTGCTGGCGCGGCTCGCCGCCGTCGCCACGGCCGGAGGGCTGTGCGGCGCGCGCGGCTTGACCGGGCCGGTCGCCGACCGACTCGAGGAGGCGATCAAGCTCGTGCCGACCGAGGCCAGCGCCCAGGCCGTACGCGCTTTCCGCGGCGCGGCAGGCCGGACCACGATCCGCGGCGGCGCCAGCTCCGTCGAGCTCTCGACGCTGGCCAGCGTTACGTTCTATCTGGACCTGCGGGCGACGATCGAGGCCAGCGCGCCGCTGGCCGCGGCCGTGGCCGACGCGGCGAGCCTCGAGGCGGCCAACGATGCGCTGCACGGGCTCGGCGTGCGGACTGAACTCGACCTCGAGCGCGACTCCGCCGCCCGGTCATCTCCCTAGCCCGCGGCCTACCTCAAGCGCCCCCCGGCCCGGTCGATCAACCGGGAGAGACCGGCTAGCTCCTGAGCGCGCATGCAACCAAACCCTTCGGGTTTCGCCGCCGACCAAGGCGGACCCAACCGACAGCCCCAACACCCCCAGCGGATCCTGTTCGTCGATGACGCCGAGCAGCCATGACCCGCTGGCTGCGCCGTAACGGCGGGCTGGTGCTGATCACCTGCGCTGTCGTGGGCGCTCTGTTCGGCACTCGACAACTGGGGATCGCGGTGGCCGCGCACAAAGATGCGCTGCTCGGCTCGCAGCTGATGGTGCCGCGGGCACTCGGCGACGCCACCGGCACGTTCGGCGAGGCGCAGGACATGCTGCACGCATTCCCGGGCGGGCAGACGGGCTATGCACGCAGCGCTCAGCTCCGCGGTCAGGCGCTGGCCGACGTCGCCGCGCTGACTCGGTCCTGGCCGGGCCGCACGTCGCGCCGCGCGCAAGCCGATGTCGTGACGCTGGCCGGCGCGGTCAGAGAAATGGCGGCCCAGTTGCGATCGGGCCGCGCCGATCGGGCGGCGGTGCTCAATCGATCGATCGTGATCCCGGCCTTTGCCCGGGCTCGCGCGAGCCTAACTCAAGCCGGCAGCGATCTAGCTCGGCAGACCACCGCCGCAGTCAACGTCGAGCGGCGCGCAACGCTGGCCGCCGCGCTTGGGGCGAGTGCGCTGCTCGTGCTGATGATCTTTGGCGTCGCGCGGGTCCGCCGCCGGCATAATCGCGCCGAGAGCGACCAGCGGGCGCTGCGTGAGGCTGAGGAGCGGCTCAGCGCGCTGGTCGAGCACAGCTCGGACGTGATAGTCGTCGTAGCGCCCGACAGCACCGTGCTCTACGAGGCCGGCTCGGTCGCCACCGTGCTCGAGCTTGCCCCCGACGAGCTGCATGGGACAAAGCTCACCGAGTTGATCGAGGCCGAGGACGAGCCGCTGCTTCTGACCCTGTGCCGCACGGTCGGACATGAGGATGCCGAGGTTCGCCTGCGGCCGCGCGCAGGTGAAGTGCGCACGTGCGAGATCCGCGCCACCAGCCTGCTCGAGCATCCTGGTTGGCGGGGCGTCGTACTCCACATCTGGGATGTCAGCGACCGCAAGACGCTCGAGCTCGAGCTGCGACTGGCCCAGAAGCTCGAGGCTGTCGGTCAGCTGGCGGCCGGCATCGCGCACGAAATCAACACTCCGATCCAGTTCGTTGGGGATACCAATCGCTTTCTCGATGGCGCGTTTGCCGACCTACAGCTCGTGCTCGACGCCTACGGCGAACTGCTGGGCGCGGTCCGCCATGGGACTCTCACGCCCGGTCTCGTCCAGCGCGTCGAGGAAGCGGAGGAGACGGCGGACATTCAATACCTCCGCGAGCGCATCCCCGAAGCGTTCGTGCGCAGCGCGAATGGGATCCAGCGGGTGGCCAAGATCGTCGGCGCGATGCGCTCATTTGCTCATCCTCCCTCGCTCGAGACGAGTCTCGTCGACATCAATGAGTCGATCCGCAACACGCTGATCGTCGCCACGAACGAGTACAAGTACGTCGCCGATGTCAAGACCGAGCTGGGCGACCTGCCGTGCGTCGAATGCAACGCCAGCGACATCAACCAGGTCCTGCTCAACATCATCATCAACGCGGCCGACGCGATCGCGGAGGTGGTCGGCGGATCCGCCCGCCGCGGCCGGATCGAAGTCCGCAGCTGGTGCGAGGACGACAGCGTGGTGATCGCGGTCGCCGACTCCGGACCGGGCATTGCGCCCGAGCTCGCTGATCGCGTGTTCGACCCTTTCTTCACGACCAAGGAAGTAGGCCGTGGCACGGGTCAGGGACTGGCCATCTCGCGCTCGCTGATCGTCGAGCGCCACCGCGGCTCGCTGACGTTCGAGAGCCGGCCCGGCGGCGGCACGACGTTCATGATCCGACTGCCGGCGCGCGCGACGAAGTCGCCGTCCGTGCCGATGGCCGCTTAGCCGCCGCCGCCGGTAGACCGGACTATTTGCTGCGCGAGGACGAGCTGCGTCGCGTGGTGCTGCGGCTCGCGCCGCCACGGCTCGACGCAGCCTTCCGCGTGCCGCCCGACTTTGCGCCGCTGGACTTGGATGCGCCACCCCGCGACGACGTCCCCTTGGACGCGCTGCTCTTGGATGCCGTGCTCCGGGCCGAAGAACTCCGCCCGGCGCCGCTCTTGGGCGTCGTCCGGCGGCTGGCGCTCCGGCCGCTGCGGGTCGCGCTCGCGCCCGCGGTCTTGGCCGCGTTGGTTACCGACGACGCCGCCTTCTCGAGGTTCTTGACCAGCGACTGGTTGGTCTTGCGCGCGTCGCTGCGCAGCGACCGCAACGTGGCGGCGACATCCTTGTACGCAGTGCGCGCGTTACTACCGAGATCGCTGCGCATCGACTGCAGCGCTTGCGTGGCCTCGTCGAGCGCCTTCTCGAAGCGCGCGGTCGCCTGCTCGACTTCCTTGCGCGTGATCGACTTGGACGAGCTTGCGCGCGACTTGGTGGAGCTTGCGCGCGACTTGGTGGAGCTTGCGCGACGCGTCGCCGGCTTCTTCGCGGGGGGCATGCTGGTTCTCCTCCTGACTAAGTGACTCGGGAAATCGGCGGCAAGCTTACGCGCACGGGCGGGCGCACGCGGACTTTTCGTATTCGCGCAACGCCGCGTGCATGTGATGTGACGTTCATTTCGCGATTGCGTCGCCGGTGTTCGGCGTGTCAGCGCGTGCCTTGCAGCATGCTCTCGGACTGCGCCGCCAGCGCGACGGGACACACCACCGAGCCGCCGTGCAGCTTTCTTACTCGGTGCATCTGCCACACGGGCCTGCCGTACAAGGTTAGAATCGCGTTGAGGGCGCATGCCACCAGCTAGCGACGCAGGGTCAACACTGGATCGTGACCGCCTGCGACGGCTGATTGAAGCCGGGCGGTCGGTCGTCGCCGAGCGCGAGCTCGAAGGCGTGTTCGAGCGGCTGCTCGACGTCGCCCGCGAGCTGACCGGCGCCAACTTTGCGGCGATCGGCATCCTCGATGAGGCGCGGGAGAACCTGGCCGACTTCATCACGGCGGGGATCGACCCACAAACCCACACGCTGATCGGCGACCTTCCGCGCGGCCGCGGAGTCCTCGGACTGCTGATCTCCAACCCGGAGCCGCTGCGGCTGGCCGATGTAGGCGCACACATCCGCTCCTACGGGTTCCCACCCGGTCACCCCGCGATGACGAACTTCCTCGGCGTCCCGATCCTGATTCGCAGCGAGGCCTGGGGCAATCTCTACCTCACCGACAAGAAAGCAGGTGATTTCGATGAGTCGGATGAGGAGGCGGCGGTCGTCCTCGCCTCCTGGGCGGCCATCGCAGTCGAGAACGCCCGCCTCTACAAGGAGACCGATCAGCGACGGGCCGACCTGGAGCGGTCGGTCAGGGCGCTCGAGGCGACATCGGAGATCGCCCGCGCGATCGGTGGTGAGACCCGGCTGGAGCGCGTACTCGAGCTGATCGCCAAACGCTCGCGAGCGCTCGTCGAGGCCGCAGGGGTGGCGATTCTCCTCGCCGACGGAGACGAGTTCATGATCGCCGCGACCGCGGGGGATATCCCGCGCCGGATCGTCGGCAGCCACGTGAGCCGCACCGGCTCGGTGGCCGGCCGGGTTGTCGGCACAGGCCGCTCCGAGCGGGTGAGCGATGTAGGTAGCTCGCTGCGCTTCGCGCTCGGCGAGATGGGCGTTCAGGCGACAGCCGGCATGTTCGTGCCGCTCCAGTTCCGCGGCGCCACGCTCGGGGTGATCGAGGCGTTCGATCGCAGCGGCGGGCCGGAGTTCCGCGGCGAGGACGAGCGCCTGCTGCTGGCCGCCGCCGCGAGCGCCGCCACCGCGGTGGCCACCGCGCAGTCGGTCGAGCAAGACCGGTTGCGACGCACAATGCGCGCGGCGGAGGAAGAACGCCGCCGCTGGGCCCGCGAGTTGCACGACGAGACGCTGCAGGGGCTCGGCGGGCTGCGCGTGCTGCTCTCCTCGGCCCGGCGCAGCCAGGACGTCGCCGCGCTTCATCACACGCTCGAGAACGCTGTGGCCCAGATCGGCGAGGAGATCGCGAACCTGCGAGCGCTCATCACCGAGCTGCGTCCAGCCGCGCTCGACGAACTTGGTCTGGCCCCGGCCCTCGACGCGCTGTTCGATCGGGTGCGGACGCTGCACGGGCTGGAGCTGGTAGACCGGATCGAGCTCCACTACGAGAGTCGCACCGCGGCCACGCGCCTGGACACCGACGTGGAGACCGCCATCTACCGCCTCGTTCAGGAGTCCTTGGGGAACGCGGCTCGCCACGCGCAGGCCGAGCGCGTCTCGGTCGAAGTCGTTGAACGCGACAGCGAGGTGCAAATCGCGATCAGGGATGACGGCGTCGGCTTTGATCCCGACGCGCCCTCCTCTGGCTTCGGGCTCACCGGCATGCGCGAGCGGATCGCGCTCGCCGGCGGGACGCTGGGGATCACCAGCTCGGACGCCGGAACGACGATCCAGGCAAGGATCCCGTCCGGCCGGATGGTCCGCCAGACGGCCTAAGCGGCCGTCGCGTCAACCTCTGGAGTCGATTATTTGTCGACTTTCTGCAGCGTTTTTGCAGTTTGAGATGCGACTTTTCTCCATCGCGCTAAGTCGGCCGGCCAGCCTGCCGATGTAGCTGCTGCTTGCGGAAGAGGATCCTCGGGAGGAGGAGCCAGCGGGAGACCGGAGGCGACGTGAAGGTCGAAGCCCCTCGTCTACAGGAGTGACCTCTGTGTTCGGTTCCCCCCGTCGCGTTCTCAGCGCACTTTTCACGACAACCGCGCTCGGCGCGCTCGTGACTCTGATCAGCCCGATGGCCGCCCAAGCCGGCCTCATCGACTTGAGCGCCTGTGACAACTCGGCCCTCAGCCAGCCCTTCGTGCCATGGGCTGACCTCAACCAATACAAGCTGGCTCCGGGCGCCGACTTCGAAGGCTCGCTCGACGGATGGTCGCTGCAAGGCGGCGCCGCTGCGACGAGCGGGAGCGAATCGTTCGGCGTCACCGGCTCGGTCGGTGCCTCCTCGCTCGCGCTGCCGTCGGGCGCCACCGCGACCTCGCCGGCGACCTGCGTCAACGCCGCCTATCCGAGTTTCCGCCTGTTCACCCGGACCGACACCCCCGGCGCGACCGTGACCGTGTCGGTCGTCTACGGCAGCGGACTTGGCAGGCTCGTCATCCCGGTCGGTCTCGTGACGCCGGCCGGCAGCTGGCAGCCGACGCTGCCGATGCTGACCGGATCAGCGGTTCCAGGTCTGCTGAACGGCGGCGATGCCGACGTCTCTCTGCGCTTCAGTGCGAGCGGCGGCACGGTCCAGATCGACGACGCGTACGTTGACCCACACGGCCGCTGCTGCTAGCAGCCCGGGCGGGGGCGTAGCCCGGACACTGATGGATCTCGACGCCTACGACACCCCCGACGCGGAGCGGCAGCTGTCGGCACGCGACGAGCGTCTGGCCCGCCATCTCCAGAGCCGCCGCGAACTGATCGCCAACAGCACCGCCGCGGCCGGTTTTCTCGTCGCGGCAACGCTGCTGGCCGTGCTGGCTCCGTGGCACGGGTCGCTGTCGGTTCTGAACGTGGCGCTCGTCCTCGGCGTCTGGGTGTCGGTCGAGCGGGTCAAGTTCCCAGTGGCGAGCTACTGGACGTACCCGACGATGCTCGCCTTCGTGCCTGCGCTGTTCCTGCTCCCGACCCCGGTCGTTCCACTCATCGCGATGGTCGCGGTCACGATGCGCGGCGTGCCGGGGATGCTGCGCGGGCGCGTGTCAGCGCGGATGCTGCCCACGCTGATCTCCGACTCCTGGTTCACGTTCGGTCCGGCGCTCGTGATCGTCCTCGCGGGGGCCGAGCACTTCGCCTGGTCGCACTGGCCGGTCTACGTAGCCGCGCTTCTCGCCGAGGTGGCGATCGATCTGGTGGCGGCCCTGATCTGGGCCTGGGTCGAGTCGGGCACGAGCTCGAGCGCCCAGCTGCCGCTGTTGGCCTGGACGTGGGCTGTGGACGTCTCGCTGTTCCCGCTTGGCCTGGTGATCGCCGCCGTCGCCGTTCCGCGGCCCGGGCTGATCGTGCTCGCGCTCTCGCCGGCCACGATGCTGCTGCTGTTCGCGCGCGAGCGCCAGCAGCGCATCGACCAGACCCAGGCGCTGAGCACCGCCTATCGCGGCACCGCACTGCTCCTCGGCGACGTGGTCGAGGCCGACGATCACTACACCGGCACGCACAGCCGCGACGTCGTCGATTTGTCGCTCGCCGTGGCGGACGCGCTCGGGTTGTCCTCGGCCCAGCGGCGCGACGTGGAGTTCGCGGCGTTGCTGCACGACGTGGGCAAGATCCAGGTGCCCAAGCACATCATCAACAAGCGCGGGCCGCTCGACGGCGCCGAGTGGGAGATCGTGCGCGCGCACACGATCAACGGCGAGAAGATGCTCAAGCAGGTCGGTGGCACCCTTTCGCACGTCGGACGCATCGTCCGCTCCTCGCACGAGCGCTATGACGGCGACGGATATCCAGACGGTCTGGCGGGCGAGGCGATCCCGATCGAGGCGCGGATCGTGACCGTATGCGATTCGTTCAGCGCCATGACGACGACCCGCCCGTATCGCGTGGCGTTGACCCTGGCCCAGGCCCTGGCCGAGCTGCAGCGATGCTCACGGACGCAGTTCGACCCGGTGGTCGTGGACGCGCTGGTTCGGTTGCTGGTCGCCCCCTCGCGCAAGGCGCGGGAGCGACCGCAGCTGGAGAGCGCGTTCCTGACGGTGGCGCACTGCGCCAGCCGGTAGCGCGCATTCGCAATCAGTAGTGCCTACGGAGCCCGGCGCGTAGCGGCGACCGATGAGGCTGCGGGGCGCGCGTCCTACTGTGCCAGACGTGGCGTTGCGTCCGACGAGGTATGGGGAAGCTCCCGCGCGCGTACTGGTTATCGGCGGCGGCCGGGCCGGTGTCGAGGCGCTGGTTGCCCTGCACGGGCTGGCCAGCGAGCGCGTCGCGCTCGAGCTGATCACTCCCGAGCCGGCGATCGAGTCCGGTGCGGCGGCGTGCGGTCATCGGCGGGCGATGAAACGGAGTCTCGGTGACGTCACCCGCCACACCGGCACGCGGCTGGTGAGCGGTTCGCTCGCCGCCGTCGACACGGCGAGGCGCAAGGTCACGCTCGTCAGCGGCGAGATTCGCCCCTATGACCGCCTGCTCGTCACCGTCGGCGCGCACGCGGAGGAGTCGATTGCCGGCGCGCTGACCTTCGGCGCGCCGGGCGGCGCCGCTCGTTTCAGAAAGATGTTGCTACTCGCGCAGACGGGCGAGATCAACGATGTCGTTTTTGCCGTTCCGGCGCTGATCGGCCTGCCACTCGGGATCTACGACCTGACATTGCGAACTGCCGCGCGGTTGCGCACCGCCTCGACGTCGGCCTCGCTGCAGCTGACGTTGATCACACCTGAGCACGCGCCGCTGGCCGATTTTGGGCCCGCTACCAGCGCGGCGGCTTTGGATGCGCTCGAGGCCCATGGCATTCACGTCGTCACGGGCTTGACGCCTGAGGAGATCGTTTGGGGTGCACTTCGAGCCCGGCCCGCCAACGTGCGCATCAACGCCGACATCGTTATCACGCTGCCGCGGATGCGGGGACCGGCGGTCCATGGCCTGGCGGCCGACGAGCGCGGCTTCGTCGTCGTCGACAACTACGGCTTGGTTGGCGGCAGCACGGACGTCTACGCGGCGGGCGACGCGACCACGATGTTTCCGATCAAGGATGCAGGCCTGGCCGCGCAGCAGGCTCTCGGCGTCGCGGAGACGATCGCCGCGTCGGTCGGAGTTCCGCTCGCGCCGCGCCCGTTTCACCCCGTGCTGCACGGGATCCTGCCGGGGATTGGCGAGTCCTGTGATTCCGTTGCCGTCGGC
Organism: Solirubrobacteraceae bacterium; assembly: GCA_045805545.1. Lineage (GTDB taxonomy): Bacteria > Actinomycetota > Thermoleophilia > Solirubrobacterales > Solirubrobacteraceae > Palsa-465. The sequence continues at coordinate 52,222 of JBJMLD010000064.1, forward strand.
GTTGCGGGCAACCGCGTCAGGCCGGGCTGGTAGAAGCCGACGGGATCGAAGCGAGCGTTATCGTGCACGCGATGCAGTCCGGGGCTGCGGCCAAGGATTCGCCGATCACGATCGTAATCGCGGACGATCACCAGGTCGTTCGCGCCGGGCTGCGCCTGCTGCTCGAGGCCGAGGAGGGCTTCGAAGTGCTGGCCGAGGCGGGCGATGTCCCGACCACCGAGCGCCGTCTCGCCGCCTATCGGCCGCGCGTGCTGATCCTCGATCTCAACATGCCCGGCGAGTCGAGCCTGCCTGCGATCCCGCGCATGCGCGAAAACTGTCCGGACACGCAGATCGTCGTGCTCACGATGCAGAACGACCCGGGGTTCGCGCGGGAGGCGCTACGCGCAGGCGCTACCGGCTATGTGCTGAAGGAGGCGGCCGACACCGAGCTCGTCCAGGCGGTGCGGCTGGCCGCCGAAGGTCGCACCTATCTGAACCCCGAGCTCGGGGCGCGGCTGGCCGCCGAGCCGCCGATGGCCGCCGGTCCGCCGGACGACCTGAGCGCGCGCGAGGTCGAGGTCCTGAAGCTCATCGCGCTCGGCCACACGAACGGAGAGATCGCCTCGACGCTGTATCTGAGCGTGCGCACGGTGGAGTCGCACCGCGCGCACATCCAGCAGAAGACGCGCCGGACGACGCGGGCGGAACTCGTGGCCTATGCGCGCGAGCACGGCTTGCTGTGAGCGCGGCCGGTTAGTGGTGGGTTGGCCGCCCGCGGCCGGGCGCGCCGCGGAGCTCGTTGTGCTTGGCCCGCAGATGGGCTGACTTCGGCAGCGGCTGAGTTCCCCCGCTGGCCGCGAGGGCGACGCGCGCGGCGTCCTTCGCCCAATGCACATGCGCCGTCGGATAACGCAACAGCACGCTCCAGGTCACCGGCCCGATGACTCCGTCGACGCCCAGATGGCGCGCGCTCTGGAAGCGCCTGACCGCCGAGCGGGTCTGGGCACCGTAGCCCCCGTCGATGGATATCCGGTAGCCCGCGCCGACCAGATGCTCCTGGGCCCAGACGACGAGATCGCCCTGGGCGCCGGAGCCAAGGCTGGCGTATGCGTAGTCGGGGTCGTAGCCATGAAGGCTGTTGATCGGCAGCGACAGCGCACCCCACGCGCCGCCGCTCGCCTCCTGCCAATCCCACCAGCTGACGCCGGGCGAGCGATAGGTGAGCGACAGCTCGCGGAAGCGGACGATGTCGTGCGCGGACGGCGAGTTGTACACCTGGCCGAGCGGAATGATTGTGCGCCGGTAGATGCGATTGAACACCCACGTGTGCGCGTACACGCGGTCGGTGCTCGTGCCGATGTCGACCCAGTACATCTGCGGGACGTTGTACTGCGCGCCGCCCGGCCCCATGAACACCGAGTAAGGGAATGACGGGTGGTAGTCGACGTAGGGGAACCCAGCCAGTCCGACGGGGAAGCGCGAGCCGATCAGCCGCCGCAGCGTCGAGATGTAGGTCTGCGCCGAGATGTACTTGCCCTCGTACTCGCTCTCGGCGTCGATCAGCAGGCAATCGGCGCCGTCGCGCACGGCGGCCGCGCCGACGTGTGCCTCGGTGGCCGGGCTGTTGCCGTAGACGTATTGCCAGCCGCACACGTGGATGCCGTGGCGGTGAAGCGTGGACACCAGACTCGAGGAGAACTGCGACCACGTGTTGGTGCCATCCCCGCTCTTGATCATCAGCGTGTTGACGCCGTGGCGGTGGGCCTGCGCGATGATCGAGGAGAGGCTGCCGCCGTTGGAGTTCGACAGCTCCCAGATCCACATGCCGCGCGTATAGAGCGGGTTGAAGGCGGTCGCCGTCGCCGGGGCGAGCGCGGTGGCGAGCGCCACCGCAAGCGCCACGATCAGGGTGCGCGCTGCACCAAAGCGTCCGCCCAGCCGCCCACGCTCCGGAGCCAGCCGACCGCGCCTACCACGGTCCTCCGTCATACGGCAACTCACCGTAGTCGATAACCCGGCGGCTAAGTGCAAGTTTCGGTGCTTGCGGGGGATTCGGCACGCCGGCGAGCTTGGCGTCGCGGCGGCGGTCGTTCTCGAACGCTTGCCGGCTCTTGTGCCATTGGTAGCCGTCGATCTCGACGACGAGTTTGTGATCTGGCCAGTAAAGGTCGACGAGCTCGCCATGTAGGTAGGCGTTGACTTGTGGCCGCGGTAGGTCGGCGGCGATCACGAGCGGGAGGACGTATCGTTCGGCGGCGGAGCGGGTGCGGATGAGGTCGGGTTCATCGGCGAGGATGGCTCTGATGATCGCGGCGCCTTGATGGTTCTCCGGGAGGCGGGTGAGGGCGTCGGTCAGTTCTCGTTCGCTGGTCAGCCCGTGGGCGACGGCCTCGCTGACGGCGTGAAGCAGTTCATTGGAAGCGGCTTCGGTAGCGAAGTCGATCGCGGTTCGGGCGGGCGAGGTGACCCGGAGGTTGTGGCGCGTGCGGATGTCCTTGGGGTCGAGCGCCCCGACCAGGTGCGTTCGCACCCCGTGTCTCGGGTAGGCGGATCTGGCAACGAGGGTGACGTGGATCGGATCGCTTGGGTCTCGCCGCGTCAGGCCCCAGAGTGCCGCGGCTGTCCGGTGACTGAGGACCGCTCGCAG
>JBJMLD010000065.1:0-11948 GCA_045805545.1 Solirubrobacteraceae bacterium
GCCTGCAGAAGGTGGAAGTGTTCGTCAAGGGGCCCGGATCGGGCCGCGAGACCGCGATCCGCTCGCTACAGGCGGCGGGACTCGAGGTCACAGGCGTCAAGGACGTCACCCCGCAGGCCCACAACGGCTGCCGCCCCCGGAAGCGCAGGCGCGTCTGATGGCCCGCGATACCGGAGCTCAATGCAAGCAGTGCCGGCGTGAGGGACAGAAGCTGTTCCTCAAGGGCGAGCGCTGCCTCACCGACAAGTGTGGCGTCGAGCGCCGCTCCTATCCGCCGGGCGAGCATGGCCGCGGGCGCCAGAAGCAGAGCGAGTATCGGGTGCAGCTGCGTGAGAAGCAGAAGGCCAAGCGCTACTACGGCGTGCTCGAGAAGCAGTTCCGCATCTATTACGACAAGGCTTCGCGGCAGGGCGGCATCACGGGCGAGAACCTCCTGCGGATGCTCGAGTGCCGGTTTGACAACGTGCTCGTACGGCTTGGTTTCGCTGCCTCGCGCCGGCAGGCGCGCCAGCTGATCCTCCACGGACACTGGACTGTCAATGGCCGCCGCGTGAACATCCCCAGCTATCAGCTGCGGGACAACGACGTGATCGCCGTGCATCCGCGCTCCAGCGCGAGCCAGGTGATCCGCGACGCCACCGAGCTCACCGGCCAGGTGCCGGCGTGGCTGCAGGCGGACCACGAAGGTCTGACGGCGAAGGTACTGCGCAAGCCCGAGCGGCGGGAGATCGCCGCGCCGGTGCAGGAACAGCTCATCGTCGAGCTGTACTCGAAGTAGTTAGAAGCTTTCAGCCGCGCTGCCGTGACGGTGATCGGCGCGGCGCTCGAAGCCGCCGAGGCGGCGGCAGGAACCCACGACGTTAGGACCCTGATGCTTGACTTCCAAGTCCCACGAATCTCCAGCGAGTCAGTCGACGACAACCGGGGCTCGTTTACGATCGAGCCGCTTGATCGGGGCTTCGGTTACACCTTCGGCAACTCATTGCGCCGGGTGCTTCTCTCCTCGCTGGCCGGCGCTGCGGTGACCAGCGTCCGGATCGAGGGCGTGGCCCACGAGTTCTCGACGATCAGGGGCGTCAAGGAAGACGTGACCGACATCGTCCTGAACCTGAAGGGCATCGTCTGCCGCATGCATTCCGACGCCACCGAGATCGAGGCGCCACTCGTCGTCACCGGTCCCGGCGACATCACGGCCAAGGACATCGACCTGCCCTCCGGCGTCGAGATTCTCAACCCGGATGCGCACATCGCGACCCTGGAGAAGAAGACCAAGCTCGAGGTCTACCTGACCATCGGGCGCGGGCGCGGCTACCGGCCGGCCGAGGAGAACAAGTCGCCGGACCAGCCGATCGGCGTGATCCCGATCGACTCGATCTTCTCGCCGGTGCGCCGGGTCGCCTACAACGTCGAGCAGGCGCGCGTCGGTCAGAAGACCGACTTCGACAAGCTCACCCTCGACATCGAGACCGACGGCTCGATCGATCCGCCGGCCGCGCTGCGCGAGGCGGCCGAGATCCTGATCTCACAGCTGGCCATCTTCACCGACCCCGACCGGGTCACCGAGCTGCGGGCGGCGGGCGAACCGGGCGTTTTGGAGCCCGGGCTCGTAGGTGGCGGTCCCGGTGGCGCGCCGGCGCGTCAGCCGAACGCGATGGCCGACATCCTGATCGAGGAACTCGAGCTGGGTGTGCGTTCGTACAACTGCCTGAAGCGCGCCGGCATCCAGACGGTCGGCGACCTCGTGTCCAAGACCGAGTCCGAGCTCAACGCGATCCCGAACTTCGGCAAGAAGTCGATCGACGAGGTGATCGAGACGCTGCACGCGCGGGGTCTGGGTCTGCGTAACGAGTAAGGTTTCTCGTCCTCGTTTTTGTTGAGAAATGCGTCACCAGCGTCAGCGATATCAGCTCAGCCGTAGCGCCTCGCACCGCAAGGCCCTCCTGATCAATTTGGCCAAGGAGGTGATCGACCACGAGCGCATCCAGACCACCGAGGCCAAGGCCAAGGCGGTCAAGCCCGAGGTCGAGAAGCTGATCACGCTGGCCAAGCGGGGCGACCTGCACGCCCGGCGCCAGGCCCTGTCCGCGCTCGGCCAGGACAAGTTCGCCGTCTACAAGCTGTTCGAGGAGATCGCCCCGCGCTACTCGGAGCGTCCCGGCGGCTACACCCGGATCCTCAAGCTGGGTCCGCGCCGCTCGGACGCCACCGAGATGGTGCTGCTGGAGCTGGTCTGACGCCGGCTGTTTCGCGGCTGCTGATCGAATACGACGGCAGCGCGTTCACCGGCTGGGCCCGGCAGCCGGGGCGTGTGCGGACGGTCCAGGCCGAGGTCGAGCGGGCGCTTGGCGTTCTGCTGCGGCGTGGCTCCTCGCCGGTCGACGTGAGCGTCGCGGGCCGGACGGACGCCGGGGTCCACGCGCTGGGCCAGGTGGCGTCGTATTCGGGCTCGCCGGCTCCGGTCGAGGGGCTGAACGCCCTGCTGCCCGACGACGTCGCGGTGTTGGCGTGCGAGCCGGCGGTTGACGGATTCGATGCCCGTCGCGATGCCACGTCGCGCGCGTACACGTACCTGATCCTTTGCCGTCGGGCGCGCACCGCGCTGCAGCGTGGGCGGGCGCTCCACTGGCCGCACGCGCTTGATCGGGGTGCGCTGGAGGCCTGCGCGGCGGCTTTGGTCGGCACGCACGATTTCACCGCCTTCACCCCGACCGAGACCGAGCACGTGCGCTTCTCGCGGGATGTGTATGCGGCTTCTTGGCGGTTCTCGGGCGATGGCGAGCGCGCGGAGTTCTGGATCGAGGCCGACGCGTTCATGCGCCACATGAACCGGGCTTTGGTCGGGACGATGCTGGAGGTCGCCGCGGGGCGGCGTTCGGTCGACTCCTTCGCGTCCTTGCTGGCTGGCCAGCCACGGGGGGCTGCCGGGCCGACCGCGCCGGCGCACGGGCTGTACTTCGTTGGTGCCGGCTACGGTGGCGAGCGCGTGCTCGGGGTGTAGAAAAGTCACATCGAGGGGGGTGGATTTTGGGCGCTCGCGCCTCTGGATGGGTGGAGATGCCCGCGCCACCGCCACCGCCGCCACCGCCGCCGCCGCCGCCACCGCCGCCGCCGCCGCCACCCGCCGGCGGCCCCCCAACGCCACCGCCTCCGACTCCGCCACCACCACCGCCGCCCCCGGATCCGGCCCGAGCATTTCGGCCCAACTCCCGCCCGGCCGCGGGATCGTGGGCCAAAACGCACGCGGACGGTGAATATTTCGCCAGGATCCGATCGGCGGAGGAGATTCGGCGAATAATTCACGGGCTGGAACGACGCGGCCGGGAGATTCACCGGGATCGAGTGGCCGCGTGGGTGGCAACGCACCAACTCCACCTGATCCAGACGGCACAGCTATATGCGTGCGGGATCGGCCGAAGCGCGATTGCCCGCCGCCGCCGTCGCGGCCTGCTTCACCCGGTGCACCATGGCGTCTTCCTGTTTGGCACGCCGACGCTCCTCTCCGGGGCACGTGAACTCGCCGCCGTGCTCGCCGTAGGTGGATCGTCGGTCGTGAGCAGCAGGTCGTCCACCGCTCTGTACGGGCTGACGGCGCCGCCGGCCGGGGACGTCGAGCTGACGCTCGCTGGGGACGCGGGCCGCAAGCGTGCGGGCATCACGATTCATCGCGTCTCGAAGCTCGACCCGCGTGATGTGACCCATCTCCGGGGGATCCCGATCGTCACCCCGGCCCGGGCGATCCTCGACTTGGCGGCCAGCACCACCGGCGACGAGCTGGAGCGCGCGATCGCCGAGGCGTACGCGCTCAGGCTGACCACCGAGGCCGAGCTGTACCGCGTGATCGCGCGCAATCCTCTCAAGGCCGGCGTGCAAACCTCAGGGCCGAACTGAAACGCGAGGGCGGACCGGCCTGGACGAGGCGCGAGGCCGAGCGGCGCATGAAGCTCCTCATCCGGCGGGCGATCCTTCCGACGCCGGTCTGCAACCGCAAGGTGGCGGGGCACAACGCCGACTTCTTCTGGCCGGCTCACCGGCTGATCGTCGAGGTCGACGGCTATCAGTTCCATAGCAGCCGGTGGGCGTTCGAGCGCGACCGCAAGCGGGACGCGGCGCACGTGCTGGCCGGCTACCGGGTGATCCGGATCACCTGGCGGCAGCTGACCGAGGAGCCGTTCAGCGTCGTGGCGATCATCGCGGGCGCGCTGAGCGCCGGCCGCCTCGCCGACTAGCATCAAACCTATGAGGGTGCTGCTTACGAACGATGATGGGATCGAGGCTGGCGGGCTGCAGGCGCTGCGACGGGAGCTGCTGGGAATTTCGGGGATCGAGTTGGCCGTGATCGCCCCCGACGGCAACCGCTCGGCGATGGCGCGCTCGATCACCACGCGCCGGCCGTTGTGGGTCCAGGAGGTCGACTTCGGCGACGGGACGATCGGCTACGCCACCGACGGAACGCCTGTCGATTGCGTGCGGCTGGCCCGGCTCGGGCTGGTCGAAGGGTTCGAGACCGAGATCGTCGTTTCGGGCATCAATCACGGATCCAACCTGGGCGACGACATCACATACTCCGGCACGGTGGCGGCGGCGTTGGAGGCGATCGTTCTCGGCCTGCCGGGCATAGCCGTCTCGCAGCAGTCGAATGCGCGCGAGCTGGACTTCACGTCAGGCGCGGGCTTCAACTTCGACGCTGCGGCGCGATTCACCGCGCGGCTCGTGGCCGAGCTGGAGGACGTCCCGCTCCCCGACGGAACGCTGCTCAACATCAACGTCCCTGGCAGTGCACCGGACGGGGTGGAGATCGCGGGCCTCGGCAAGCGTGTTTACCGCGACGAGCTGGCGCTCGTCGACGAGACCGACAAGGGTCGTCGGCTCTACCGAATCTACGGCGACGCCATCTATGAGGCGGACGAGACGGGCACCGACTTGGCGGCCGTGGCGGCCGGAAAGATCGCGGTCACCCCGATTCATTTCGACCTCACCGACCATGAGGGGATGGACACGCTGCAGCGATACGACCTGTCCCGGCTGATCGAGCCGGCGGCAGATCAGATCGATGCCGGCGCCATGGAGCCATGACGAGGTCCTCGGTGGCCGAGCGCGCGGCGGAGCTGCGTAAGACCCTCGATTACCACGGCTACCGCTACTACGTCCTCGACGATCCGGAGATCGGCGATGACCAGTACGACGCGCTGATCGACGAGCTCCGAGCGATCGAGACCGAGCACCCGGAGCTTCGCACCCCGGATTCGCCCACTCAGCGCGTGGGCGGCGAGCCGGTCAGCGACCTGGAGAAGGTCCGGCACCCACAGCGGATGCTGTCGCTCGGCAACGCCCGCTCGGCAGAGGAGCTGCGGGCATGGATCGCCCGGATGCGCAACCACCTGGCACGCGAGGGGATCGAGGATCCCGAGTTCGAGTACGTGGTCGAGCCGAAGATCGACGGGCTGGCGATCAGCCTGATCTATCGCGACGGTGTTTTCGAGCGTGGCGCCACCCGCGGCAACGGGGAGATTGGCGAGGACGTCTCGCACAACCTGCGGACGATCCCGTCGATTCCCCTGCGCCTGGATGACAACCGAGCCGGCCTCGTCGAGGTGCGCGGCGAGGTCTACATGTCGCTGTCGGACTTCGCCAAGTTGAACGAGCGCCGGGCGCAGGCCGGGCTGTCCACGTTCATGAACCCTCGCAACTCGGCGGCCGGCACGATCCGTCAGCTCGACCCCAAGCTCGCCGCCGATAGGCCGCTCTCCTTCTGGGCCTACGGCATCGGCGCCACCGAAGGCGTCTCGTTCGCGTCGCACTGGGACGCACTCGAGTGGCTGCGCGGCCACCGGTTCCCGGTGCACCCCGACGTGGCCAAGCTGCGCACCGAGGATGAGGTGGTCGATCGCTGCCAGGCGTGGGAGTCGCGCCGGGCGCAGCTCGATTTCGAGATCGACGGCGCCGTGGTCAAGGTCTCAGACGTCGAGCTACAGCGCCGCCTCGGCGTCATCGGGCGCGAACCGAGATGGGCGATCGCGTGGAAGTTCCCGCCGACCACCGCCGTGACGAAGCTCAACGAGATCGGCTGGAACCCGGGCAAGTTCGGCGACCTGCACCCGTTTGCGATGCTCGAGCCGGTGCACGTCGCGGGGGTGACGATCAAGCAGGCCACCCTGCACAACGAAGAGGATCTGGCCCGCAAGGACATCAGGGAAGGGGAGGAGGTGATCGTCCTGCGCGCCGGCGACGTGATCCCGCAGGTCCTCTCGCCGGCGCCGCACGTAGCCGAGCGCGATAACCGGCCGCCGCCACCGCGGCCGCCCGACCGCTGCCCCATCTGCAACACGCCGACCGTCAAGCTCGACGGTTCGGTCTTCACGCGTTGTCCGAACCGGGACTGTCCCGGTCGTCGCTGGCAGCTCCTCGCGGCGTTCGTCGCCGTGATGGACATCGACGGGATCGGCGAGAAGCAGGTCAGCCTGTTCATGGAGCTCGGCTGGGTCCGTACGGCCGCCGACTTCTACCGCCTGAGCGCGGAGCAGATCGCCGAGCAGCCGGGGTTTGGCAGCGTCTCAGCGCAGAAGCTGGTCCGGGCGATCGAGGCGTCCAAGGGGCAGCCGTTCGGCCGGGTTCTGTACGCCGTCGGGATCGAAGAGGTCGGTTACGTGATCGGCCGGAACCTGGCCCAGCACTTCCGTACCGTCGATGCCCTGCTGGCGGCCGGCCCGGAGGAGATCGAGGCGACGCCGGGCGTCGGACCGAAAATGGCCGCCAAGATCCACGAGCAGCTCTCCGAACCGGCCATGCGCGCGCTGCTGGGTGACCTGAAGTCGCTTGGTCTGACGCTTGAGGAAGTCGGTCCGCCGCCCGGCGAGGGCCCGCTGGCCGACAAGACCCTGGTTCTGACCGGAACGCTTCCCGAGCTGACCCGCGAGCAGGCCACCGAGTTGATCATCGCCGCCGGCGGCAAGGTCACCGGCATGGTGTCGCGCAAGACGGATTACGTCGTGGCCGGCGAAAGTCCCGGATCGAAGCTCGCTAAGGCCGAGCAGCTGGGTGTAGCCGTGCTCGACGAGGACGGCCTGCGCGCACTCCTGGCCTAGCCGTCGTACCTGGCCAGCGCCACGGCCATCTGGTCCTCGAGCGCGTGGCCCGCCGTCGGATCGACGCCGTTCATAAGAAACGCGAAGGCGAGCCTGTGGTTGTCGCGCGCCGTGCAGTAGCCGACCAGGTTGGCCACGTCGTGAAGCGAGCCCGTCTTGCCACGGCAGCGCCCCTCGGCTGCGGTGCCCTGGAGGCCGGCCTGAAGCGTGCCGCTGACGCCGGCGACGGCCAGCGAGTCGACGAACGGCTGGTTGCCGGCGAGCGTGCTGAGCAGCGTCACCACGTCGCGCGGGCTTGTGACGTCGTTGCGTGAGAGTCCGGAGCCGTCGTCCAGCCGGGGGCGGATCCCGAAGCTCGAGGCCAGCTGCGAGCGGACAACCCCGACACCGCCGGCGGTGCTGCCGCGGCCGCCGAAGCGAGCGCCGAGGTCCTTGAGCAGCATCTCGGCGAAGAAGTTGTCCGACGGGGTGTTCGTAAGCCGGACCAGGGTCGACATCCGCGGCGAGTTGACCGTGGCCAGCAGGTGCGAACTCGACGGCGCCCGGCCCGCCCGGGTATGCGTCCCGTGCGGGACCTGCACCCCGGCCGCGCGCAGCGCGTCGACGAAACGCTGCGCGGTGAACAGCGGCGGGCTTGTCTGGATCGTGGAGCCCTGCTCGTCGGCGAAGCCGCGATCGTAGGCAAGCCCGCTCAGGACACCCTCGACGTAGCTGGAGAAGCCATACCCGGTGGCCGGAGTCCCGCGCAGCGAGTCGAGCACCGACTCGTCGCCGACGACCGCTCCGCGAAACGCCCGGATCCCGGTCTGGCGGATGAGGTTGGACACGAGACGCTGGATCGTCGCGCCGCCGCCGTAGGCGAAGTGGTCGTAGCTGGCCGAGCCGAACGTGGGATCGCCGGCGCCCTTGAGATACAGGATCCCGTGCCAGATTCCGCTCGCGTCGAGGCTCCCCGTCGCGCGGACGGACGTCTTCAGGGTCGTGTTGGCGCCGAAGCGGGCGAGCGCAGTCGATGTCGTGTACAGCTTTTCGACCGAAGCCGGCAGACGCCCGGTGCCCGATCGGGCTGAATACAGGGTCTGACCCGTCGTCAGATCGACGACATCGGCGCCGGTCGCTGCGCCGGCCGAGCGAAGACCGGCCCGCAGCGCGTTCTGCAGCGATTGCAGCGGCTGGGCGGCCGCCGCGCCCGGCGGGCCGGTGAGGGCGGCGGCGATTGTCATTGCGGCCAGCAACCACCGCCCCGTCGGACCAGGCGGGCGAGCGAGAAATCGGTGCACGTTGCTATCTAACCGCTCAGGTCGGCGAAAGCTTCGGTCGTGCGGCCGTACAATCACGCCGAGCATGGGCAAGGTCGTCAAGCTCGAGACCGTGGGGGCGGACCGCTCGGCCGCGGGATCGCGCGAAGCCGCTGGCAGGCGCCGCAAGCAGCGCTCGAAGACCGCGCTCGTGCTCGGAGGCGGCGGCTTCACTGGCGGGGTCTACGAGATCGGGGCACTGCGGGCGCTCGATCTGCTCTCGGTGAACCGCACGGTGAACCAGTTCGACGTCTACGTGGGCACCAGCGCCGGGTCGTTCGTCGCCGCGGCTGTGGCCAACGGCGTCACGCCCGAGGAAATGATGCGCGTGATCGTCCAGCAGGTCCCGACGCCGTTCCCCGATGCCCGCATCAGCTCCTTGCTCAAGCCCAACTACCGGGAGTTCCTGAGCAAAGGCGCCCGGCTGCCGCTGCGGGTGGTGCGCCTGCTCCGTACGCTGATTCGCGATCTCGGTGAGATCTCAGCCGTCGATCTCGTCGTCGGTCTCGCTGAGGCCCTGCCGTCCGGGCTGTATTCGGGCGAGGGCGTCGAGCGCTACGTACGCACGATCCTGTCCGACCCGGATCGCACCGACGACTTCCGGCTGCTGGCGGGCGAGCTGTACCTGGCGGCGACCGATCTCGACACCTGCGAGCGGGTCGTGTTCGGTGCCGAAGGCTGGGACGACGTGCCGATCTCGACCGCGGTCAGCGCGTCGAGCGCGCTACCGATGCTCTACAAGCCGGTGAAGGTCAAGGATCGCGAGCTGATCGACGGCGGGATCCTCTCGACCACGAACCTCGACATCGCGGTCGAGGCGGGAGCCAAGTTCATCGTGGTGGTCAACCCCCTGGTTCCCTACGTCAACGACTTCGAGCACCGGATCCCCACGCTGACCGGTTCCCGCGCCCGGCGGGTCTCTGACATGGGCTTTCCCCAGATCGGATACCAGTCGTTCAAGCTGCTCGCCTACCAGCGCCTACACGAGCTGGCGCGTCGCTGGGAGGAGCGCTATCCCGGAGTCGACATCATCCTGATCGAGCCCGAGCCCAACGATGAGCTGATGTTCCAGACGAGCATCATGAACTACACCTCGCGCGTGGACATCGCCAGGCACGGGTTCCAGTCGGTCACGCTCAAGCTCGCCCACGACTATTCGCGCTTCAAGCGGATTTGCGCGCGGCACGGCATCGAGATCTCGGCCACGCGCGTGCGCAAGGTCGTCAAGCACTTCGAAGCCGAACGCGAGAAGACCCGCGCCTGGCGCAAGATCCTCGAGCAGACGACCTCGACGCTACTGCGGCAATCGGCGCAGGATTAGCTCGCCGCGACCAGCGAAATCTGGACCGGCCGGCCGTCCGATCTCATCCCTGCCAAAACCCAAACAAGCCCGGCGAAAGCCGGGCCCATAAACAGCTAAGCGCTCGCCGGCTGCGGCTGAGGCTGCTGCGAACTTGGGAGCTCCCGCAAGCTCGAAAGGAAGAGGGTCTTGTCAATCCGACCGTTAAAGATCGGGACGCCCAACTCGACACATTTCACGATAACGTCGCGGCGCTCGAGTCCGGACTCTCGTGCAAGCTCGGTGGGCGTCAGGTGGTTCGCCATCGGTCCTGCTCCTCCTTTGCCGTTCTTCACTACATGAGCACAAGTATGCACCCTGGACCGGATGGTCTCAACGGAAGCATCGGAGCGACGGGTTCGCTACCAACCTCATAGCGCTTCTGGCTGGACAACTGTCCACTAAACGCTACAGTTCACGCAAGTAGTCCGGCAGGGGATCCGATCCTGATCACAACGGAGTTTCGGTCATGTCGGTGGCGCTAAGTCTCACGCAGGCAGCACCCGCGTGCAGCGAGCACGAGCTGGTCGCTGCCGTGAGGCGGGGCGACGATCGCGCCTTCGAAGAGCTGTACTCCCGCTACCGCGGCCGGATCGGCTCCTACGTGTTCGGCATGGTCGGCGACCACCAGCGCGCCGAGGATGTCGCGCAGGAGGTTTTCATCTCCGCTTTGCGCCGCCTCCGGGACACAGAGCGCCCGATCGCGTTCAAGCCGTGGATCTACGAGATCGCCAAGAACGCCTGCATCGACGAGTTCCGGCGCTCAAGCCGCGCGCGCGAGGTCCCCCTTCAAGACGACGAGGACGACGGCGCGGCGCTGCCGCTGGTCTCCAACGGGCTCGAAGCCGCGATCGAGAACAAGCAGCGGCTCGAAAACCTCCGCGGCGCCTTCCACGGCCTCTCCGAGAGCCACCACCGCCTGCTTGTGATGCGCGAGCTCGAGGGTCTGTCCTACAGCCAGATCGGCGAGCAGATGGGCATGAGCAAACCGGTCGTGGAGAGCACGCTGTTCCGTGCCCGCAAGCGTTTGGGTGAGGAGTACGACGAGCTGGTCAGCGGCCGGCGCTGTGAGCACGTTCAGGCGCTCATGGCGACCGACGGCGAGCGCCCGTTGCGCTCGCTCGGGATCCGCGAGCGCCGCCAGTTCGCGCGCCACCTCGCCCACTGCCAGCCCTGCCGCCGCCACGCGCGGATGGCCGGCGTCGACGAATCCTTCTTCCACACCCCGGGGCTGGCGGCCAAGCTCGCCGCACTGCTGCCGTTCCCGTTCGTGCGCTGGCGCCGCTCGCGCGGCGGTGGCGACGAGACAGCGGCTTCGGGCAGTTCGCACGCGGTAGCCGCGCTGCAGTCGCTGCCCGTGGTGGCGCGGCTCGCCGATCCCTCGTCGCCAATATTCGGCATGAGTCGAGCCGGCGCTGCCGCGGCCGCGCTGCTGATCGCCGGAGCGGGCGGAGGTTTCGTCGCCGGGATTGAATCTCAACGAGCCACGCCCCGGCACGGCGCCCCGTTGCACGCGGCTCCGGCGAGCCACAGCGTCGCCACGCCGCGGGCGCGTGCGATCGGTCGTACACCAGCCGGAGCCGCGGCTGGCGGCGGGTCGAGCGGCGGGCGCGGGCGAAAGGTCTCGCGCGGCAGTGGGGGTGGCAGTGGCGGTGGCGGCGGGGCGTCCGGTGGCGGGGGTGGCAACGCGTCAACGCCGCCCGGCTCATCGGGCGGCCAGAGTGGCGGGCCGTCAAGATCGACGCCCTTGGGCACGGTGGGATCGACGCTTCATGGGGTGACGTCCGGTACGGGCGGGACCTCAAACACGCTCGGCCAGGCCGTATCGAGCGCGTCGAACGGCCTGAACCAGATCACGCAGGGCGCGTCGAACGCCGTCAGTCCGGTCACGCAAGGCGCGGCAAACGCCGTAAACCAGGTCACCCAAGGTGCCTCGAACGCGGTGGGCCAGGCGACGCAGGGCGCATCCAACGCGGTCAACCAGGTCACCCAAGGCCCCGCGAACGCCGTCGGCCAAGTCACCGGCGGCGCCACCAACGCCGCGAGCAAGGTGACCTCCAGCGTGAGCAACACGCTCAACACGCTGACCCACCCCTAACCGGCCGCCGGGCCTGTGGTTTACTGCTCCTATCGGGGCGTGGCGCAGCCTGGTAGCGCGCACCGTTCGGGTCGGTGAGGTCCCCGGTTCAAATCCGGGCGCCCCGATTTCAGAGAAGCCCTGCTCACGCC
>JBJMLD010000066.1:0-5073 GCA_045805545.1 Solirubrobacteraceae bacterium
GCCCTTGTGCACGAGCAGCGTGGCGTCGCCGCCGTCGTCGAGGATCATGTTCGGCCCGGCGTTGTCGGGCCAGGTGAGCGCTTGCTCGGTGCACCACCAGTATTCCTCGAGCGTCTCGCCCTTCCACGCGTAGACGGGTACGCCCTGGGGATCGTCCGGACTACCGTCGGGTCCGACGACGACCGCCGCCGCGGCGTGATCCTGGGTCGAGAAGATGTTGCACGAGGCCCAGCGCACCTCGGCGCCGAGCGCGACCAGCGTCTCGATCAGCACCGCGGTCTGGATCGTCATGTGCAGCGAGCCGGTGATCCGCGCGCCGGCCAGCGGCTGGCTGTCGGCGTACTCGCGGCGAGTGGCCATCAGCCCCGGCATCTCGTGCTCGGCCAGGCGGATCTCCTTGCGGCCGTACTCGGCCAGCGAGAGGTCGGCCACCTTGAAGTCGGTCTTCGCTGCAGTCGTGCTCATTTCGTCTCCACGTATGTCGGCGGTGTTGGTAAGGAAGTTGGTTATGCCGCGGCGAGCAGCTTCTCGTGCTTGTCCTGCTCAAACCGCAGCCAGTCGTCGGGGTCGACGTGCTCCGGCCGGCGTGGCTGCGCCTCGAGCCACGCCTGCACGTCCTCGCGCAGCTGGGGCTCGCTGTTCAGGCGCGCGGCGAACGCGACGTCCGAGAGCCCGATGTCAAATCGGGCCAGCAGTTCCTTCAGCGTGCGCAGCCGTTGCAGCTCGGCCGGTCCGTAGAGGCGGTAGCCGGAGGACGAGCGGGCCGGATTGACCAGCCCCGTGCGCTCGACGTATCGCAGCATTCGAGCCGACCAGCCGGTCGTTTCTGCCGCCTCGTGAATCGTCAAAGCCTCCATTCAAAGGCAAACGTTAGCACGATTGTGTCAAGGTTTGGCCATAGAACACTTGTCCAGTGGATTGGGCGCCTTCCGGTAGGACCCATACGATGGAGCGGTAAAACACACAAAGTCGGAGTCGGAATCGGGCCGGGGTCACCGTGAACGGTTCTGAGGACGTGCTGGAGGATATGAAGCGCAGTAAGGGGATCTGCGCGATTGCGCTTTCGATAGCAGTCACCAGCGCCTTGGGTGCTGTGGCTGACGCGAGCGCAGACGCGCACAAGGCGGGAGTTCATGGCGCGGCTCTGATGGCCGCGCATGGCCACGCCGCAGCCGCGCATCGCCATGCCCTGGCCGCGGCGAAGGACGGGGGCGGCGGCCGCGGGGACGGCGGTGGCAACGGAAACGGTAACGGCGGGGGCAACGGCGGGGGCGGTGGCCGCGGTGGGAACGCCGGCGGCGACGGCGGTACCGGGAATGGCAACGGCAACGGCAATGGCGATGCCGGCGGCGGCGGTGGCGGGAACCCGCAGGCCGCCCAGGGCGGCGGCGGTGACGGTGGCAACGGCAATGGGAATGGCAACGGCAACGGCGACCAGGGCGCCTCGCGCGGCGCTTCGCACGGCTCGTCAGGCCAGGGCAACGGCAACGGCAACCAGGGGTCGTCTGGCAACCCGACCGGTCGCGGGGGCAACCATGGTGGCGGTGGCGGCGGTGGCGGCGACGGATCCGGCCATGGGCGCTGCACCACCAACTGCCACGTGGGCCAGCAGCCGCCGACCGGCACGCCGACCTTCAGCCCGAGCCAGCCGTCGACGCCGGTCGCGACGCCGACGCCGACCACAACCCCGACCACAACCCCGACGCCCACGCCAAGCCATCACGCCTCGACCCCCAGCTACTCGACCTCGGCCTCCGACAGCGTCAGCCTCGGCCATCACGCAGCGATTCCGCCTGTCGTGGGACTGTCAGGAGCTGGTGCGGTCCTGGGCGCGCGCATCGCCACGGCCGGCTCCCCTTCGACATCCGCGCCCAGCGGCAGCGGCATCGCCGCACTGATCGGCACCCCGCCTCCGACCACGACGGCGACCACCGGTTCGGGCCTGCCCGGAACCTCTAGCACCGGCAATGGCTCCGGCACGGGGGCCGGCGGCACCACGCCGGCCCGGCCGGTGGCCGCCGCCGACACCGCGCGGCCAGGCTTGATCCAGACCTTCGAGCGGGTCGTCCCGCCCGGGATCTGGATCGCACTTGCCGCCGCCCTCGCGCTCGCGGCGGCGTCGGGCGCATGGGCGCTCTACTCGGGACACCGCGTCCGCCGCACCGCCGGTGCGTTCGCGGCGATGAGCACCGCGGCGCTGACCGACCAGCTCACCGGCGTGCTCAACCGGCGCGGCTTCACCGAGGCGGTCGAGCGCGAGCTGGCCCGTGCCCGACGCTACAGCCGGCCGTTCGTCCTTGCCTACATCGATGTCCGCGGACTCAAGGCGGTCAACGACACCGAGGGCCACCGCGCCGGCGACGAGCTGCTCAAGGAGACGGCGCGCCTGCTCCAGGACTCGGCCCGCGCCGATGACGTCGTCGGACGGATCGGTGGCGACGAGATGGGCGTGCTGCTCGTGGAGCAGACCGAGGAAGGTGCCGCCGCGGTCCGCCAGCGGATCGCATCTCAGGTGGAGACGCGGCGCGACGCGCTCGGGCTTCGCTCGCCGTGGGACCTCACGATCGGAACCGCGGCTTATCCCGACGACGGCGAGAGCGTGGACGATCTGCTCCGGGCCGCCGACCTGCGGCTCTACGAGCAGCGCGGGATCGACCTGATCTGAGCGCGGCCCACGCAGGGCCGTGCTACCCGCTGGCCAGCGCCTCCTTGAGGCGATCGAGCGCGTCGACCACGGCCGGGTCGACGCCGCGGAGCACGGCCAGGTAGAGCGACGCGAGGTCCCCCAGCAGCACGAGCGAGAGCAGCCGCTCGGTGCGAGTCTCCCCCACGCTGTCGACGCGGTAGGTCGACACGCCCCGGCTGGCGATCCATCCGCGCGTGAGCTCGATCCGCTGGCGGATGCGGGGATGCAGATCGGAGTCGTCAAGGAAGACCGCGCTGAACGGTCCGAGCTCACCGGTGCCCTCCCAGCCACAGATCTCGTTGTGGTCCAGCTCGGGCAGCTCGTTGGCGAAGGCCGGCGCCTTGGCGTTCTCATTGATCTGGGTCTTCCAGCGGTAGGCGATGGGCCCCGTCAGGCCGGCGCCGGCGATCTGCGGAACGGTGCCGAACAGACCGCGCGCGAGCGCCTTGGGCAGCGAGTCCTCCGCTCCATCGGGCCCCCACTCGGAGACCAACTGCTCTAGGTGGGCCGCGGCCACGTCGATTTCGCTGTGCATACGGTCGCCAACACCGCACAGGCAGGCCACCTCGAGCGAGACGACGAGCGAGTACGCCACCGAGGCCCGGGGCTGAAAGCCGCCCGGCAGCGGGATCACGGGCACTCCCTCGGCGCGCGCCGCCTCGGCCAGCTTGCCGCCCGTGGTGGCGACGATCCTCCGCGCCCCGAGCGCGCCGGCGGCCTCGTAGGCGGCCAGCGTCTCCTCGGTGTTGCCCGAGTAGCTCGAGCACAGCACGGTCGAGTCGGGCGTGGTCCAGGCTGGGAGTGCGTAACCCCGCGCCAGCATGATCGGGCGCGAGGCCCGATCGCCCAGCGCTGCGCGGGCGAGAGCGCCACCGATGGCTGATCCGCCCATGCCGGCGACGATCATCCCGCCGGGAGCCTCGCCAGGCGCAATTCCGGCCGACTCAACACGCCAGAGTGCGTCGCGCAGCTGATCGGGCATCCCGAGAATGTCGGCGAGCTGGCCGGAGGTGTCGACGGACGCCACCGACTCCGGACTGAGATCAACCGTCTGCGGGGTCAAAACTTGATGGCTCCCGGAGGTAGCTCCACGCCTGGGAAGATACGCGCGCCGGCGGCAAGGATGTTGTCCGGTCCCAGCTTGACGTTCTCGCCGAGCACGACACCGCCGCCGATATGGCAGCCGGCGCCGATCGACACCTGCGGCCCAATGATCGAGGAGCTGACCGTGGCGCGCATGCCGACGCTGGCGCCGTCGAGCAGCACCGAGCTCTCCACGTGGGCGCCGTCGGCGACCGTGACTCCACGTCCAAGCACGGTCCGCCCGCCGACGATCGCGCGTGCCCCGACAACGCAATCCCGGCCCACCAGGACGGGAGCCACGACCCGGCCGTCGATCTGCGCACCGTCGACGAGGGCCAGACCGGACGCGCCGAGCTGCCGCCCCACCTCGGTCATGACGTTGCCCTCGAGGATGTCGAAGGTGGCCTGTAGGTAGCGCGCCGGCGTACCGATGTCGAGCCAGTAGCCACTCGCCTCGTAGCCGAACAGCCCTCGGCCGACCAGGGCCGGGAAAACCTGGCGCTCGATCGAGACGTTCGTCCCGGCCGGCGGCATCTCGGCCAGGACCTCACGCTCGATGATGTAGGCGCCCGCGTTGATCAAGTTGGTGTCGACCTGATCGGAGCCCGGCTTCTCCAGGAACTCCCGTACCGACAGATCCTCACGTCGGCGCACGAGTCCGTACGCCGACGGGTCCTCGACCGGGATCAGCGCCAGCGTCGCCCGGGCCCCGGTCCGCTCGTGCTGCGCGAGCTGCTCGGTGAGGTCGATGTCGGTGAGGACGTCGCCGTTGAGCATGTAGAAGCGCTCGGCGAGCAGGTCCTCGGCGTACTTGAGCGCGCCGCCGGTGCCGAGCGGCTCGGACTCCTCCAGGTAGCGAAGACGGATCCCCAATCCCGAGCCGTCGCCGAGCACATCGCGCACCCCGTCGGCCATGAACCCGCAGGACAGGATCACGTCGTCGACCCCGTGCGAGTGAAGCCACTCCAGCATGTAGGAGATGAACGGCCGGCCCACCAGCGGCACGACCGGCTTGGGCATCGTCGAGGTCAGCGGCCGCAGCCGGGTCCCCTCCCCGCCGGCCAGGATCAGTGCCTGCATCCGCTACCGACCGATGCCCTCGTACACGAAACCGGCGGCCTTGACGGTCTCTGGATCGATGAAGTTACGGCCGTCGATCACCACCGCGCCGACCATCCGCTCCGCCACCGCGCGCCAGTCGAGCTGCCCGAACTCCGGCCATTCCGTGACGAGGACGCAGGCGTCCGCGCCCGTGACGGCGTCGAGCGCCGAGTCGGCGAAGTCGATCCCGATCATCATCTTCC
>JBJMLD010000067.1:0-22779 GCA_045805545.1 Solirubrobacteraceae bacterium
CGTCACGCGCTGGCCCGGGCCAAGACCCTGGGCTACGAGATGAAGGTGGGCGCGGAGCTCGAGTACTTCCTGCTGCGCCGCCGCGAGGACGGGGGGCTCGAGATCGCCGACCAGATGGACACGCTGGAGCTCCCCTGTTACGACATGCGGGCGCTGACCCGCAACCTCGAGTTCGTCTCGACGGTGTCCAAGGCAGTGACCCAGCTCGGTTGGGACAACTACGCCACCGACCACGAGGACGCCAACGGCCAGTTCGAGCAGAACTTCCAGTTCTCCGATGCCCTGACCACGTGCGACCGGGCTGTGTTCTATCGCTACATGGTCGAGACCCTGGCCCAGCAGCGCGGCCTGATCGCCACTTTCATGCCCAAGCCGTTTGCCAACCTGACCGGCAACGGCTGTCACTTCCACGTCAGCCTGTGGAAGGACGACGAGAACCTGTTCGAGCGCGATCCCTCCGAGGACCCCCGCGGACTGGGTCTCTCCGAGGTCGGCTACCAGTTCATCGCCGGCCTCAAGGCCAACGCCAAGGCCTACATCGCGCTCACCGCGCCCACCGTCAACTCGTACAAGCGGCTCGTCATCGGGGCGCCGACGAGCGGCGCGACCTGGGCCCCGGCCTACATCAGCTACGGCTTCAACAACCGCACGCAGATGCTGCGCGTTCCCGCGGCAGGCCGGATCGAGGACCGGACCGTCGATGGGTCATGCAACCCGTACCTCGGCGCGACGGCGATGCTGACCGCCGGCCTGGACGGGATCGAGCGCGGCCTCGACCCGGGTGACCCCAACGGCGCGAATCTCTACACGATGAGCGAGGAGGACCGGGACGCCGCCGGCATCGAGCTGCTTCCCGCCAACCTGCTCGACGCCACGCGCGAGCTCGAGACCAACGCGCCGCTCCGGGAAGCCTTCGGCAAGACGCGCGACGGCGACTACATCGACTACTTCATCAAGGTAAAGCGCCAGGAGTGGCAGCAGGCCCACGAGCAGATCACGCAGTGGGAGCTCGACCGCTACCTCCAGCTGTTCTAGCTCAGGCCGGTCGCTGTCCTCGTACCTGGTGGATCTGAGCCTGGTAGAAGACCGTGTCCGGCGAGCGCGCCGCCTGCGCGACCGCCGCCTCCAGATCGTCTAGGTCGCTCTCGCTCGCCGCACCCGCCGTAAGCATCGCACCCCGCATGTTGTGCACGAGCTGGGCCAGGAACAGCTTGTCCTCGACGCTGTCGATCCGGTTGGCGACGGTGTGCTCGTCGACCGCCTCGAGGCCGGCCGCCGTCAGCAGGGCGCGCAGCCGCGGACCGATGGTTGGATCGCCGCCGTGGAAGCGCACCGTCGCGCTGTACACCTGCTGGAGCCAGTCCAGAGCGGGCGAGGATGGCTCGCTGCGCAGGGTTCCGGTGAACAAGTCCTCGATCGCGACCCAGCCGGCCGGCCGCGCCTCGGCGCACATCGCCCGCAGCGCAGCGGATGGATCGACGAGATGGCTGAGCAGCAGCCGCGAGTAGACGAGATCGAACTGCGGGCGAGCGATTACCTCGGACGCATCCGCGACCACAAACTCCACCGCGACACCGGCCTCCCCCGCCGCCTCGCGCGCAATCTGCACCGCGCCCGCGTCGACATCGACCCCGACGACACGGCCGGCCACGCCGACGCGCCGGGCCAGCTCGATCGCCACCTGGCCGTCGCCGCAGCCCACGTCCAGGCACCGCCAGCCCGGCCCGACGCCAAGGCGCGAGAGGAAGGCGGAGGTTGCCTGCGCCATCACATGGGCCTGACGCGCCAGGCGGGCGGCGTCGGTCAGGCCACCGGCGATCGTGTACTCGCTCGCCGTCATTCGCGAGAGCCTAATCGGACCGACAAGACGGGCTAGCCGAAGCGGCGAGCCGCCGCCGCGGCACGCGGATCCGACGCGGACAACAGCGAGCCGACGGTCTGAGCCGAGCCCGCATCCAGCAACGACGCCAGCGCGATGAACGCCTTGGCCGTGGTGAGCGCATCGCCGAGCGCGTGGTGCGGGATCTCGGCGGGTTGATGGAGCTGCTCGGCAAGTTCACCGAGCGGGAGCCAGCTGCGCGTCTCCCCGGTGCGCTCGCGCAGCCAGCGGCGACCGAGGACCTCGGTGTCGGCGGCGGCGGGCAGCCGTAGCCGGCGACGCGTGAACAGTGGCCTCAGGAAGTTTCGCTCGACGTGGGCCGTGTGGAAGACCGGCACGCGTCCGGCCAGCAGCCTGAGCAAGCCATCGATCGCCTCCTCGAGCGACGGCGCGTCGGCCAGGTCGGCGACGCGCAGCTTGTGCACGATGACCGCGTTCGGATCCGAGCGCTTGGTCGTGCGCACGAGCGTGTAGAGGCTCTGGCCGAGCAGCACCCTCCCCTGCTCGATCGGCACCGCGCCGATCGCGATGATCTCGTCTTTGCGCGGGTGGAGGCCGGTCAGCTCGAGGTCGAGTGCGCACCAGCCAGCCTGGCGCCATGGCGCACCAGCGTCGGGCCTTCCGGCGGCGGCGAACTCGGCGGCGGCGCCGGCCCGAGGCGCGAGCAGCCTCATCCCCGCAACACCCGCTGTACGCCCGCCACGGCGCGAAACACGTCGCGAAGGTGGTCGCGCACGAGCGGGCTGATCGTCGCCGGCTCGACCTGATCGTCAGCGCGACGGCCCGCGGCGAGCTGCTCCATGTGGTGGGCGATGCGCAGTTCCAATGCGAGCTCGAACGCGTCGCTCAGCGTGCTGGCGTCCTGCTCGGTCAGAACCTCGCGCTCGGCCGCCGCCCGCAGCCGCTCCGGGGTCGAGCCGTCGACGCACCCAGCGGCCGCGCCGGCCCAGCGCGCCAGCTCGACGATCGGGATCACCGCGGCCAGCCGGATATCCAAATACTCCTGCCGTTCGCGGCCGAAGCCGAGCACGGCGTCAGCGTCGAACCCAGTGGGTGGCTCGAGCGCGAGCGCCCGCGCGGACAGCGCGTGAAGAACGCGCGTGAGCACCTCCCCGCTCGCCACCGGCAGAGGCTCCCGCGGCGTACCCCACAGCGCCCGGCGCTCGACCAGCACGGTCAGCCCCAGCTCATCGTCCAGGTCGACGTCGAGCCAGTCGGCCGGTGAGCGCGCGACGACTTCGCGCGCCAAGCCGCAGCGGTCAAGCGCATCCCGGACCGCGTCCGCCCAGCCCGGGGGCGGCGGCTCGCTGCACACGACAGCACCGCGGATGACCGAGGCCGGCGTGAGCTCGCGCCGGGCTTGGCTGCCGACCGCCACCCACACGATCCCGTCGCCCGGCAGCGAGAAGTCCCGCTCCACAAGCTCGAACACGCGGACCGTGAGCGCGTCGACGAGCGCCGAGAGGACCCGCGCCACCTCCAGCGCGCGCAGGCTGGCCGCGTGCAGGTCGACCATGATCTGCGGCAGCCCTCCGGCCACCTGTACCAACCCGTCGATGTTCTGCGCCCGGGCGATCGCGCGGCGGGCCCCGAACCAGGAGCGCGGCTGGACCGCGAACAGATCGGCATCCTCGACCACACCGACGAGCTGACCGCGCTCGCTCACAACCGGGGCGTGGCGGATGCCTCGCTCGAGCATCTCGAACAGCACCTCGCCCCCCAGCCTGTCCGGCGTCACGCTGAACACCGGCGTGGTCATGACGCTGGCCACCGGCGCGCTCAGCGGCAGGCCGGCGGCCACGATCCGGGTGCGGATGTCGCGGTCGGTGACGATCCCGATCTCGAACCCGTCACCCGAGCTTGCCTCGACGATCGCCGAGGTGGCGCCGGCCTCGGTCATTCGCCGCGCCACCTCGCGAATCGACTCCATCGGGCTACAGATCACGGTGGCCGAGCGGATCAATCCGGCCACCGGCTGGTGTCCCGGCTCGTGCACCCCGACGATCAGCTCGCGGGCCCGCGCCCGCTCGAGCAACGGCCGCGCCACCGCCACCGGGATCCGGTAGCACAGCGTGTCCTCGACGGCGCGTGCCTCGAACCCGGGCGGCAGCCCGGACAGCATCGCCGCGTGTCCGAACGTATCGCCCGGGCTTAGCAGGTCGAGCAGCTTGCCCTGATGGGAGACATCGACCTGGCCGCCGTGGATCACGCGCAGAAACGTGACCGGACCGCCGTCCTCGCTCAGGATCACGGCCCCGGCGAGGTGGAACTCGAGCTCGGTCTGGGCCACTACTTCAGCCAGCTCCTCGGGCGAGAGCGCGTCGAACGGGGCGCGCTGGGCGAGAAAGCGCGCGACCTCGCTCAGTCCCGCGTCCTTCACGATCTCCTCTCTCCGGACATCGGCCACGAGTCAACGGTAACCGGGCCGACCCGGTGCGGCACTAGACGACCAGGCCAAGCCGCTGCGCCCGCTGTACCGCTTCGGTGCGGTTGCGGACGCCGAGCTTGCGATACACCGCGCTGGTGTGCTCCTTGATCGTGTGCTTTGACAAATGGAGCGCCTCGGCGATCTCCGGGTTGGTCGAGCCGGAGGCCATCAGCTCCAGCACCGACCGTTCGCGTGCAGACAGCCCAAGCGTGCCGGCATGCTCCTGCTCCTCGCCGCGAGTGAACACGGTGTGCCCCAGCCCGACGGCGCGCACCGCACTGGCGATCCGCCGTGCCGGCCAGTCCTTGTAGGCGAACCCGGCCGCGCCGGCCGCACGCGCCGCTTGAGGGGAGATTTCGCCGGCGCCGGAGATCAGCAACACGCGCGTGATCGGCTGCGCCGCGCGCAGCTGCTCACACACCTCGGCCCCGGACTCCTCACCGATGAACAGGTCGACCAGCGCCACGTGCGGGCGGTAGCGCTTGGCCAGCTCGATCGCCTCGCGGCCGCTGTGCGCGGTGAGGCAGCGCGCTACCCACGGTTGCTGGGTGAGCATCAGCCGAAAACCCCAGTGGACGACGTCGTGATCGTCGACCACCAGCACGACCATCTTCTGCGGGCTGCGGGTGCCGTCGCCGATCGCCTCAGCCATCGTCCGCCACCAGGCCCGTTGCCTCAGTCATCGTGCGGGACCACCAGGCGGACCTGCCACGTCCCGGCCTCACGGGCGCCGAACTCGACGACGCCCCCACTCTGCAGCGCCTCGAACGCCGCCAGGCGCAGCCCCATCCCGGCGTGCCGCCGGCGGTCATCTGCCACGCCGTCGTTGGTGATCTCGAGCACGAATGCGCCATCGACGCGGGTGGCGCGGACTCCTACCCGCGTCGGCCGGGCGTGCTTGTGCGCGTTGCGCACGGCCTCGGTGAGGACCGACTGGGCCAAGGGCTCGAGCCGCTCGGGCACGTCGATGACGCTGCCCGGCTCGAGCGTCACGCCTAGATCGGGATGCATGCGGCCCAGCCGCTCGACCTCCGCCGCGAACGTCGTGCCGGTGGCGCGCGGCGCCCGCCCGAGCGGCCGCTGCAGCGCGCTGCGCAGATCGGCCAGCGCCACCTGCGTCTCGGTGGCGCAGCGCTGGCGCGCCGTGGCCGGCAGATCGCCCTCTCCGTCGAGCGCCATCGAGACGCCGAACAGACGCTGGATGACCCCCTCGTGGATCTCTCGGGCGAGGTCGATGCGGTGCTCCAGCGACCGGGCCTTCTCGGCCTGCGTGGCGACGATCCGCGCGACGGAGGCGAGCGCCGCCGCCTTGCCGAGCGTCCACAGCACGTGGCGCTCGGTGTCGGTCAGCGCGGGGTCGGCCAGGACGCGATCGGCCAGGATCACCCCGATCGCCCGGTCGCCCGCGGTCATCGGGGCGCACACCAGGCGGACCGGCTCCGGGAACAGCGCCACGTACTCGTTCGGCACCTGACCCTGGATGTCACCTGCCACCACCTCGACCACGGTGTCCTCGCGGATCGCCCGGGCGGCGATCGGCGCCGACTCGACCGTCACGTGCGCGTCGGCGAACTGCTCCAGGTCGAGACCGTGGGCGCCGGCGGCGCGGACCCGGCGGCGGGCGCTGTCGTAGCGGAAGATCACCGCGCGGCGCATGCGCGCCAGTCGGCAGACCGCCTCGCACAGGCCGTCGTAGAAACCGTCTCCCCCGGCGGCGCCCTGCTCGGACTGCGAGAGCACGGTGGCGAACAGCTCGAGCGCGTCGACGCTGACGCCCGCGGCGCCGGCCGGCGCCGCCGCGCTCACCGTGATCGCGTCCATCGCGCTAGGCCGTAGCGACCGTGATGAGGCTCAGCCGCAGGGCCTGATACGGCGTCATGTAGACGCGCCACGCCTGCTCGCAATGCTGGCACTCGCATCGTGCTGATGGATCGTAGCCGTCGGGCTCCAGGTCCCACTCGACTTCGGCGCTGCCCAGGCAAATCGGACAGGCCAGCGATGCGATCACGAGCTCATCGGGATCGTCGGCACGAAAGCGTGCAGTATCGGCTAGCCCAGCCATATTCCGAGCATCCTCGGATGGGCTCCGGGCAGCAAGCACGGCGGGTCGAAACCCCCCGGGTGGGGGGAGGCATTCGGGTCGTCAGGTCGCCGGGCCCTCGCCGTCGTCAGGCGTCAGGGAGCCAGCGCCTCGGCACGTCCGATCGGTCGCTTGCCCCAGCGGCTGCGGGTGGCGAAATCAAGCAGGCGCTCCAGGTAGTCGCCCAGTGGCGCGACGCTCAGGCCGGCCGGCTCCAGGCGCGCCCGGGTGTGCGCGTCATCGAACACGGTGCGAACCGAGAAGTACGGGAAATATGCGTTGCCGGGATCGTGGCCCGCCGCCGTGCCTGGCGCGGTCACGGTGGGGAGCGGCTTGCCGAAGTAGCGGCTCGCGGCGTCGGCGATCTCCTGGATCGTGCTCGCATGCGCGCCAGCCGTCAGGTGGTAGGTCTCGCCGATCCCGCCCGGTCCTTCGCAGAGCTCGTAGATCGCGTCCGCGACGTAGTCGACCGAGACGACGTCGACCGGCGAGGAGGGCAACGCGGGCACGCTGCGCAACAGGCCGCGTGCGAACGCGCGCAGCGGCCAGTAGAGGACGTTGAAGGCTGACGTCCAGCCGCTGCGCTGGTCGCCGACCACGATGCTCGGGCGCAGGATCGTCGTGCGCAGATCGGGCTGCGCACGCACCAGCTGCTCGCCCTCGAACTTCGACTGCTCATAGCTGTTACGGAAGCTCTGCCCGACGTCGAGATCGGACTCGCAGAAGCGACCCTCGTGCGTGCCGGCGACATACGCGGTGGAGATGTGGGCGAAGCGCTCAAGCCCGCCGCGCGCAGGCGCCGCCGCGGCGAGCTCGAGCAACCTGCCCGTTCCACTCACATTGATCTCGCGCGCCTCGGCGAGGGGGAGCGTGAACGACACCGAGGCCGCGCTGTGGACGATCGTCGTGACCCGCTCGGAGACCGAGCCGTAGGCGCGGTCACTCAGACCGAGCCGCGGCGCGGTGAGCTCGGCGCGCAGCGCGGCCACGCGGCCGGCGTAGCGCCCGGCGCGAGCCCCGAACAGGTTCGCCAGCACGTCGGCGATCCGCCGTCGGGCGGCGGTGTCGCTCGAGGCGCGCACGAGCGCCACCACGGGGCGGGTGCCTCGTTCCAGGTAGCGCGCCAGCACTTCCATCCCGACGAAGCCAGTCGCCCCGGTGATCAGCACCGCGCCTTCGTCGGTCGTCATAGCCGAGACGGTCGACGGCCCGGAGGCGGCGATCAACCGCGGGCTGCGGTTAACCGGACAGTCGGGGGGTCAGCCCAAATGCCCGACCCCCCGGTCCGCTGGTGTTATGCCTGCGCCCCGGCCTCGACCCCGTTGCTCGCGCTCGGCAGCGCGCTCTGGTCCAGGACCGGACGGATCTCGAGCGAGCCGTAGCTGATGTTCGGGATGCGATCGGCGTGGGCCAGCACCGTGTCGAGGTCCGGTGACTCGACCAGGTAGTAGCCGGCCAGGAACTCCTTCGTCTCGGCGAACGGCCCGTCGGTGATCTGCGTCTGCCCATCACGAACCCGGACCGTGGTGGCCACGTCGACGCCCTGAAGGCCGTCGCCGCCGACGAACAGGCCGGCGTCCATCAGGCTCTGGGTGTACTCCCCCCAGGCCGCTGATTGGGCCGCCATCTCCTCCGGGCTGAGCGGGCTCTCGACGGGGTTGTAGATGAGCAGCATGTACTGGGGCATTGCGCCTCCTTGGGTTTGGATTCGCCGCGCTCTGCGGCTTCATAATGGATGACGGGCGACCCGGGCGGATTTCGACATCTGGAGCGAGATCTTTTTCGGGTACCGTCCAGACGCCTTGAGCCACGCCAGCGCACCGCTTCCGATCCAGGGCCGGCTGGCGCGCTGGCGCCACGCGCTGAGCACGGTCAATCCGCTGGCGGGCGGAGAGCTCGACCAGGTCTCACGCTGGCTCGTGATCACCCGCGCCGGCGTATTGCCGATGACGCTGACGGCGGGCGCGATCGCCGGCCTGCTGACCGTCCGCCACCACGGGTTCGCGGCCGGCTGGTTCGCGCTCGCGTTCCTCGGGATCGTGCTCGCGCACGTGTCGAACAACCTGGTCAACGACCTGTTCGACACCGACACCGGGCTCGATACGGGCGATTATCCCCGTGCCCTGTACGCCCCGCACCCGATCCTGTCGGGCATGATCGACCGGCGCGGCCTCGTGCGCGCGGCCGTCCTCGTCAACTTGGCCGACGTGGTCATCCTGGTCGTCCTCGTCGCGGCCCGTGGCTGGATCGTCCTCGCCATCGGGGACGCCGCCGTGGTGCTGAACGTCGACTACACCGCGCCACCACTGCGCCTGAAGAAGCGCGGCCTCGGCGAGCTCGACGTGTTCCTCGTCTGGGGCCCGCTGATGATCGCCGGCACCTGCTACTCGGCCATCGGCAGCGTCCCATGGCAGGTGTGGCCCGCCGCGGTCCCGTACGGGCTCCTGTGCACAGCCGTGCTGATGGGCAAGCACATCGACAAGCTGCCCTGGGACGAGAAGGCCGGCGTGCGGACGCTGCCGGTGATCCTCGGCGAGCCGCGGGCCCGGACGCTGACCCGGGGGCTGATGATCGGCTTCTACCTGGCCGTCGCGGCGTGCGTCGTGTTTGGCGTCCTGCCGTGGCCGGCGCTGGCCGCCTTCGGTGGGGTGCCTCTGCTCGCGCGTGCGCTGAGGGCACTCCGGCATCCCCGGCCATCTAAGCCGCCGCGTCGGTTCCCGGTCTGGCCGCTGTGGTTCGCCGCCTTCGTGTTCACGCACACGCGGCGCGCCGGAGCGCTGCTCGTGGCGGGACTCGCGGTGGCGGCGATCTTCTCGCTCGGCCCGGCCTGGCTCGGCTGAGCCTCGGCAGTCGCTAGCCCTCCGGACCCGCCGCCAGCTGATCGATCAAGGCGGCCAGCCGGAGGAGCAGATCGGGCGCCAGCTCGCGCTCGGTCTCCGGCAGGCCGGAGTAGAACGAACGCTCAATCTGCCGCTGCCACTCGTGCCGCGCCCTCAATACGTCACGGCCGCTGTCGGTCAGGCTCACGAGGACGCTGCGGCGATCCTCGGGCGTGCGGCGCCGGCGCACGATGCCCCGCCGCTCGAGCACGTCAAGGATGCGCGTGGCCGTCGACGCCGTCACGCCGGCATCCGCCGCCAGCTCGACGACTCGCGCGCAATCGCTCTCGGCAAGTCCCTGGATCAGCGCGTACTGGGACAGCGTCAGCGCGTCCTGGCCCGCGAGCGCCGGCGCGCCGCGTGCGCGACGCACCGCCTGGGCGAACGCATCGAACGCGCTGAGGAATTCCTGGGTGTCGGCGCCGTTCGACATCTCTTGCGCCCAGCATAGCTTGCTTGCTAATATTTGGCATGCCAATCAATTTTCGGATTAAGTCGAGGCAGCCATGTTTCGCAACATCCTCGTCGCCATCGATGGCTCGTCACACGCGGCGCAGGCACTCGCCGAAGCCGTCGACATCGCCACGCTCAGCCGTGGACGCTTGACCGTCATTTCCGCCATCCCCCAGCCGCCCGGCTGGGTCGGCACGCCCGCCGCGAGCGCGGCCTACATCCCGCTGGCCCAGGAGCTCGAGCAGGAGTCGACCGAGATCCTCGACCACGCGATCGACCAGGTGCCCGAGTCGGTGCCGGTAACCAAGATCCTCAGCAAGGAGCCGATCCGCAACGCGCTGGACGAACAGCTCATGAGCGGCCAATACGACCTGCTCGTGATGGGCTCGCGAGGACGCGGCGCGCTGAGCGCGTCGCTACTCGGCAGCGTCAGCCACTACGCGCTCAACCACAGCCCGATCCCCGTGCTGATCGTGCACACCGAGGAGGATCGGGCCGCGCTCGAGTCGGAGGGGGCCGCCGCCGCCGCGGCCTAGAAACAAGGGCTGGCCGAGAAACGTCACGCATGCTGTCGTTCCTCGGCCAGCCTCACGGTCGCCAGAGCTATGGCGAGACGTCGAGGAAGCCGATGATCGACTGCATCCGCCCGTCGGCGCCGAGCGTGACGAAATCGGTACCGGCCGCCACCGTGTCGCCGTTGCCGGGGCCCAGCCGCCAGCTGAAGCGCGCCTTATCGTGGTGCTCCTCCGGGCCGGCGCTCAGCGTGAAGCTCAGCCCGGGAAACTGCGCCTGCGCCGCCCCGATCATCTCCGCGATGCCGTCGACGCCGCTGCCACTCAACATCGGGTCAAGGTAGGTGGCGTCGTCGGTCACGGTCTGGGCGACGAGGGAGCGGCGCGCCTCGGCGTCGGTCTCGTTCCACATCGCGATGTAGCTCTGGACGGTGTCGTTGATGTTCGCCATGGTGGGCCTCCTGTTGACTTGAGAGGGTCGCTGCCGGCAAGGTCCCATGCCACCTGACGCCCGTCGATTACCCGCGGCGTAACGGCTGTCACAGACGGAGGCGTGTAATCGTCTTAGCTTCCGTCATGCAGGAGGAAGCCGAACTCAGACCGCTGCTGTTCTCGATCGCCTACCGGATGCTGGGCACGGTCGGCGACGCCGAGGACGTGGTTCAGGAGGCCATGCTGCGCCTGGCGCGAGCCCGCGCCGAGGGGACGGCGATCGAGTCGCCCAAGGCGTTCCTGACCACGGTCACGACCCGGCTGTCGATCGACCAGCTGCGCTCGGCGCGCGTCAAGCGCGAGACGTACTTTGGGCCGTGGCTGCCCGAACCGCTCCTCACTGCACCCGAGCGCGAACCGGCTGAGGTGGCTGAGATGGCGGATTCCCTGGCACTTTCGTTCCTGGTCCTGCTCGAGACGCTGTCCGAGGTCGAGCGCGCGGTCTACCTGCTGCGCGAGGTGTTCGATTACGGCTACGACGAGATCGCGCAGATCGTCGACCGCAGCGAGGTCAACTGCCGACAGATCTTCACGCGCGCGCGCAAGCGGATCGAGGACGGCAAGCCACGCTTCGAAGTCGACCGCTCCTCGCAGCGTGAGGTGGCGAGCCGGTTCGCCGCCGCGCTGCGCGAGGGCGAGGTCGAGCAGGCGCTGTCCGCGCTGGCGCCCGATGTCGTCTTCTACGGCGACGGCGGCGGGATCGGCCGCGGGCTGCCGCGCCCGATCTACGGCCGCGATCGCGTCGGCCGCCTAATGGCCGCCTTCGTACGCGAGGGCAGGGAGATCATCGCCAGCATCGAGCCGACCGAAGTCAACGGCCAGCCCGGGACGCTCAACTTCGATGCCGAGGGCCGACTGATCAACGTGTTCGTGTTCGAGATCGCCGAGCGCCAAGTACAGGCGATCCGCTCGATCATCAACCCGGAGAAGCTTGCCCACCTGGGCTATCCGCTGTCACCAGTTGCCCGCCGGGAGACCGCTTAGCGAACGCGCCGGCGCAATGCTCGGAGCAGAAGTAATGGGTGTGGCCGTCGGTGACCCTGACCACTGCGCGCGCTCGGTCGATCTTCATCCCGCACGACGGGTCGGTGGCGCCGCGACGCTGGGTCAGCCAGAACAGAGCGGCAAACACGACCGCGCCCAGGACGTTCAGGACGAGCTTGTAGTTGACCTTGACCGAGCCAAATATGTCGGCGTGGTGGGGCCGCGGCCCCGTTGGAACCAGGCCGACCGCGCTGAACATGCCGTCCACGACCAGCGCCGCAACCACCATCGTGACCAGCATCAGCAGCGTGATCCGCAAGGCAAAGGCGCCGCCGTAGTACTTGCGGTAGATGACGACGATCGGGAGCACGATCAGGTCGGCGAACAGGAAGGCCAGCACGCCGGCGAAGCTGATCCCGCCCGACCACAGCACGGCGGCCAGTGGCACGTTGCCGACCGAGCAGACGAAGCTGAGGATCGCGATCAGCGGCCCGACTATGACGTTCTCGATCGCCTGTAGCGGCTGCGGGGCGCTGTGCAGGAACAGATCGTTGAAGAAGCCGGTGCCGAGCTGGGCGACGAAGCCGGCGATCAGGAAGCCGGCCGTAATCTCCTTCCACAGCATCGACCAGTCGCCGCGGAAGTTGTGCGCCACGTCCGACCACGCGGCGAGCGAGGTGAGCCGCTCGCGCCAGCTCAGCGCACCGCTCGATGCGTGGTGCTGATGGCCGGTGTCAGCCGCCTCGGCGTGCCGGCGCGCACGCTGCTCCAGGGCGGGGCTTACGAACACCCGCAGTAGCAGCGCCATCAGCACGATCATCACGACCCCGCCCACGTACTCGGCCAGCGTGAATTGCCAACCGATCAGCACCCAGAGCACCAGCCCGAGCTCCCACACCAGGTTGGTCGAGGCGAATTGGAAGGCGAGCGCACTGCTCGCGCTGGCCCCCTTCTGAAACAGCGATTTGGCGATTGCCACCGCCGCGTAGGAGCACGATGAGGATGCCGCACCGAGCGCGGTCGCCCAGCTCACCGGGCGCCCGCCACTCCCGCTCAACAGGTGCTCGACGCGCTGGCGCGGCACCCAGGCCTGCACGATGGCAGAGATGGCGAAGCCGAAGACCAGCGCCCACCACACTGCCCACGCCATCAGAAAGGCGTCGCGCAGCCCGTGCCAGATGACATCCATGAACTCAGTATACCCCTAGGGGGTATTGGTATACAATGTGAACCATGGCAGAGACACCGACACGTGGCTATACGGCCTCGAAAGACCAGCTGCTGGCCCGGCTGCGACGCATCGAGGGTCAGATTCGCGGGATCGAGAGCATGGTCGAGGATGACCGCTACTGCATCGACGTCCTCACCCAGATCAATGCGGCCCAGGCCGCGCTCGACAAGGTCGCGCTCGGCCTGCTCGACGACCACGCCCACCACTGCGTGATCGGCGCAGCCACCGCGGTCGAGCGCGACGAGAAGACCGGCGAGCTGATGGCCGCCGTCGGTCGGCTGATGCGGCGAGGCTAGCTGCCCTAAGAGACCAGGCCGAACAGCTCGGTCATGGTCTCGGGCGTCGCCTCTTCGATGGTCACGGCGTCAGCGACGATCGCCCGCAGCTCGGTCAGGTTGTCCTCCGACAGCCTGATCTCGGCCGCGCCGAGGCTCTCCTCGATGTGACGGCGCCGGCGCGAACCGACGATCGCGACATTGACGGCCGGGTGGGCCAGCGTGAAGGCCAGGGCCAGCTGGCTCACCTTCCACCCGTGCTGCTGCGCGAACTCGTCAAGGCGCTGGACGACCTCCAGATTGCGCTGGAACGTCTCGCCGGTCAGCGACGGACTCACGCGGCGCCAGTCGTCCTCCGCGAACTTCGTGTCAGCGCTCATCGCGCCGGTGAGCAGCCCATGGGCCAGCGGGCCGTAGACGAGCACACCGATGTTGTGCTCGCGACAGTAAGGCAGGACGTCCTCCTCGATCTCCCTGTTCAGCAGCGAGTACGGCGGCTGGAGCGTCTCGACCGGACGTGTCCGGGCGAACTCGGTCATCTGCTCCGGGTTGAAGTTGGACACGCCGACGTGGCGGATCTTGCCCTCGTCGACGAGCTCCTGGAGCGCTGCCGCCGTCTCGGCGAACGGAGTGTCCTCGTCTGGCCAGTGGACCTGGTAGAGGTCGATGTGCTCGACCCCGAGGGCGCGGAGGCTCTCCTCGCAGCCCTGCCGTAGCCAGGCCGGGCTCGAGTCGCGCACGAAGCCGCGCTGCTCGTCGATCCGCTGTCCGCCTTTGGTCGCGATCACGACCTCGTCGCGCCGGTGCTCGATGTCGTCGCGCAGCGCCTTGCCGAGCATGCGCTCCGACGCGCCGAAGCCGTAGGCCTGTGCGGTGTCGAAGAAGTTGACGCCCTGCCGGCGGGCGAACTGGATCGCCTCGATCGCCTCGCGCTCGTCGAACTCGCCCCAGTCGCCGCTGAGTTGCCAGGTCCCGTAGGCGATCGGCGATACCTCGAGACCGCTGCTGCCAAGGGTGACGGTTTCCATGTGAGCTCCAATGCCGTTGGCTAGTCGGACCAATGATTCCGCGAACGGAGCTGATCCGCTGCCTCGTCGGGTAGCGTTGCGCCATGAGCAACCCACCAGAGCCCGCCAGAGACCCGGCCGCCGCGCATTCCGGAGCGATCAGGATCGTTCTCGCGGACGACCATCAGGTTGTCCGGCGCGGGCTCCAGTTGCTGCTCAACTCCGAGCCTGACTTCGAGGTGGTGGCGGAGGCCGGGGACGTCGACGCGGCGCGACGCTACGTCCGGGGACACAAACCAACGGTGCTCGTCCTCGACCTGAACATGCCCGGCGGATCGGTGCTGGAGGCGATTCCCTCACTGCGCCAGGAAGCGCCGGACACCCAGATCGTCGTCCTGACGATGCAGGAGGACCCCGCGTTCGCGCGGGAGGCGCTGCGCGCTGGGGCGCTGGCCTACGTGCTCAAGGAGGCGGCCGAGAACGAGCTGGTCGAGGCCGTCCGCCGAGCCGCCAGCGGCGAGATCTACCTGAACCCGCAGCTCGGCGCGCGCATCGCGGCCGAGCCGCCGCCCGGGCCGCCGGATGATCTGACCGAGCGCGAGGTCGACGTGCTGCGGCGGATCGCGCTCGGCCACACCAACCGCGAGATCGCCGAACAGCTGTACCTGTCGGTGCGCACCGTGGAGACGCATCGGCAGCACATCCAGCGCAAGTTGAGCCTCGACACGCGCGCGGAACTCGTCGCCTACGCGGTCCAGCACGGGATGTTCGAGTCCGGCTGACGCTGCGCTTGTCTGCCCGGATCAGGCCGTCGGCGACACCCGATCCCACCCGTCCGGCCCGCTTGACAGCATACTGTCGTTTCCTGTAGCATGACAGCATCCTGTCATTCCTCATTGGGGAGCGCCCATGCCAAGCGAAACCGTTTACCTCTACGTGACCGACACAATGGCCGACTGGGAGGCTGCGTACGCGATCGCACACATCGAGCGGCCGTCGTGGCAGCGCTCCCCGGGGCGATATCGCGTGCGTACCGTCGGGGTCAGTCGCACGCCGATCACGACGATGGGCGGCGTGCGCATCACGCCCGATCTGGCCCTGTCCGAGCTTTCGCTCGACGACGCCGCGGTGCTGATCCTGACCGGGGCCGACA
Organism: Solirubrobacteraceae bacterium; assembly: GCA_045805545.1. Classification (GTDB taxonomy): domain Bacteria; phylum Actinomycetota; class Thermoleophilia; order Solirubrobacterales; family Solirubrobacteraceae; genus Palsa-465. The sequence goes on from JBJMLD010000067.1 coordinate 15,374, forward strand.
CGTGGGGCCCTGCCGGAGCGCACGCCTCGGCGCTGGACGCGGCGCGCCGGATGCTCGGCGAAGGTCGGCCTGTCGCCGCGATCTGCGGCGCGACATACGGCCTGGCGCGGGCCGGCCTGCTCGATGACCGTCGACACACGAGCAACGCGCCCGTGTTCCTGGATGCGTCCGGATACGCCGGGGGCGGGTTGTACGTCGACGAGCCGGCGGTGTGCGACCGAGGGCTGATCACCGCTAGCGGCGTCTGGCCGGTCGAGTTCGCGGTCGAGATCTTCCGCGCGCTCGAGCTGTACGAGCCGCACGTGCTCGAGTCGTGGCACGGTCTGTACACGACCGGCGAAGAGCGTCACTTCGCCGCCCTGATGGCAGCGTGAGTCCGGCTGCCGCCGTGCCGCCCCAGAGCGAGGCGGGAGCAGCCCTGACCGAGTTGACCCTGCTCGTGTTCCGCTTGAACGGAAGGCTGCTCGAGGCGGCCGAGCGGATGGCGGCGGCCGGCGAGCTGACCGCCGCCCGCTGGCAGGTTCTCGGCGGCGTGCTCGACGAGCCGCGCTCGGTCTCGGAGATCGGCCGACAGATGGGACTGACCCGCCAGAGCGTGCAGCGGCTGGCCGACGCACTGGTGGCGGACGGGTTCGCAGAGTGGCACCCCAACCCGCGCCACCAGCGGGCCAAGCTGCTCACGCCGACCCCCCGGGCGTTCCAAGCAATCCGGCAGGTTGCGGCGCGCCAGCACCCGTGGTCGAGCACTGTCGGGGATCTCGTGGGCGAGCAGGGGTTGCGACGGGCCGCCGGGACGCTGGCGCGCGTTATGGCGGCGATGAAGGAGCACCCGCCGGAGTAGCGGCTGCCGGCCGGTCAGCCGGGCCGCGGTACGAGCTCGTTGAACAGCGCGTCGAGCGTGGCCGGCGGGTTTTTCGTCAGGCCGGTGTGGACCTCGGACGGCTGGACCATGGTGCTCGACGGCGCCACCAGCCACCCGAACCGCTCCGATGCCGGCATGGCGGCGATCGGGCCGGCGTGGCCGGCGTTCAGGTCCCCGGCGGCTACGCGCCCGAGCGCTCGGAGATGGGCGCGAATGTCGTTCGGGTCGACGTCGGGCGCCAGGGCGTTCAGGCGGGCCTCGTCGAGGTCGGCGCGGATGCCGAGGAAATCGCGCTGGCGGCAGAACACGACCACGCCGACGTTGAAGCGCTCCCCGCGCTCGACCCGCGGGACGACGCGGAGGATCGCGTAGGAGAACGGATTACGCGCCGGCGCGGGCATCCTCGGCCTCCTGTGCAAAGTCGGACTCGTGCGCGCGGGTGAGCAGGTACTCGACGTAGACCTCGGGCTCGGTCTGCAGCCAGTCCTGCGGGATGAGCGCCGTGATGTGTTGCAGCAAGTCCTTCGTGATTTGGGGCGCCAAGCGCTCGTGGGCGTCGAGGATCGAGCCGGCAGCCGGCAGGAGCACGTGATCCCTGATGAGCTCGAACGGCCTGCGCGCGTCGGTGGCCGGCTCGAGCCCGCGGTGCTGGAGGTAGAGCGCGGCGCCGTGGTCGATCAGCCAAAGCCGCCCGTGCCAGATGAGCAGGTTCGGATTGCGCGGTGTGCGATCGACGTTGGTGATGAGCGCGTCCAGCCAGACGATGTCGGCCGCCAGGGTTGGTTCGGGCGTGTAGGACGCGCCGGGGACGTACGGCAGCGCCCCGGGGAGGAAGTCGACGCCGAGGTTCGTGCCGGCGCTGGCCACGATCAGCTCCTGGATCTCAGGGTCGGGCTCCGCCGCGCCGAGCGCGGGATCGAGCTCGACCGTGACGAGCTCGGGCACGAGCAGCCCGAGCGCGCGCGCCAGCTCCCCGACGATCACCTCTGCGCTCAGGGCGCGGGTGCCCTGGCCGGCGCCACGGAACTTGACCACGTAAAGGCCGTCGTCGTCGGCCTCGGTCAGGCCGGGCAGCGAGCCGCCCTCGCGCAGGGGCGTGACGTAGCGCGTCGCCGTGACTTGTCGAAGGGCTGTTTGCGTACTCACGCGTTCAAGTGTCGTGGTTGGTGAGCTCGGTTGCACCGAGAGTGGTGCATGGCGGCGATCTGGCGCGGACGCAGGACCCGACGTGTAGCAGCGCTACACGAGGGTCCGAGGACAAAGCCAGCCGCCGCCAGGCGCCGCTCGAATGCAAACGAACTCGCCAAGCGCGGCACTAGTATCGACTGAGATGCGGTTGTCGGTACTCGATCAGTCCCCGATCCCGGAAGGTTCGACGGGCGCCGATGCCCTGGCCAACACGCTCGATCTGGCCCGGCTGACCGACCAGCTCGGCTATCACCGCTACTGGGTCGCCGAGCACCACGGCGGCCCGATGCTGGCCAGCGCCAGCCCCGAGGCGATCATTGGACCGATCGCGTCGGCGACGTCGCGGATCCGCGTCGGCAGCGGCGGCGTGATGCTGCCCCACTACAGCCCGTTCAAGGTCGCCGAGACGTTCACCATCCTGGCCGCCCTGTACCCGGGCCGGATCGATCTCGGGCTCGGACGCGCGTCCGGCACCGACCCGCTGACCACGTTCGCCTTGCAGCGCGACCGCCGGCAGGCGGCCCCCGACGACTTCCCCGACCAGCTGGCCGAGCTGCTCGCCTACCTGGAGGGCACCGTGCCTGCAGAGCACCCGTTTGCGCGTCTGCCCGACGTGTTGCCGGGGCGCCCGGCCGTGCCGGATGTGTGGCTGCTCGGGTCCTCGCCGCAGAGCGCGGTGTGGGCGGCCCAGCTCGGGATCCCCTACGCGTTCGCCGACTTCATCAACCCGGGCGGGGCGGAGATCGCGCGCGTTTACCGGGAGCGGTTCGGTGACGGCGACCGGCGGGTCGGGGCGCCGATGACCGCCGTGGCGGCCTGGGTGTTGTGCGCCGACACCGACGAGGAGGCGCAGCGGCTGGCAGCGAGCAGCCGGATGACGCTGACGCTGCTGCGGCGCGGGCAGTTGATCCCCGTGCCGCCGGTCGAGAAGGCGGTGGCGTTCCTGGAAGCCGAGGGTCGTTCCTCTGTGGCGGGGTCTGTGGCGGGTGGCTCCGATGGCGGTCGCTTCGGCGGCCGGCGCGGGATCGTCGGCTCGCCGGCCACCGTCCGCGCCGGCATCGACCAGCTGGCGGCCGAGTATCACGCCGACGAGGTGATCATCGTGACGATCACGTTCGACCATGAGGCGCGCCGGCGGTCGTACGAGTTGATCTCTCGCGAGATGGGGCTGGTGGCGGACGCGGACGCAGCAGCCGCCAGCAGCACTCTTCGCTGAGCCGCAGCGGTCGCGCGCCGACCCCCCGCCAGCCGGCCCCGGGGCCGCACCTCCTTTCTGAGCGTTACGGAAGTGTGAAAAACCGCATTGAAGGGGGTGGTTTGGGGCGCGTTCGGCGCTCTGTATCTGCGTGATGGTCGATACGGCCCGCAAAAGTCCGCTTTGCTCGGAGGGTGAGGTGGGCAAGGACGGGTTGTGCGGGATAGACCCGTACAACCGCGCTTTGCTCGTTCCGGTCTTGGGGCAGAGCGGACTTTTACGGGTCAGCGGCCGTCGGGATGAGCGGATCGCGGGCATCGCGGCGGTGCAGCGGGGGCGCGTTCGGCGCTCGCAGCTGTTGGCGGCCGGCGTGACGCGCAACATGATCGAGACGATGCTTGAGAACGGGCGGATGGCGCGCCGTTACCGGGGGGTGTATGTCGTCGGGCATGCCGCGCCGGCCGAGCTGACCCGCGAAACCGAGGCGCTGCTCGCGTGCCCCGACGGCACCCTGCTCAGCCATGAGGCCGGCTTCGCGCTGTGGGGACTGCGTCCGCCGCTGCACGACACCGAGCCGATCGACATCACGGTCGCCGGAGCCCGGACGCCGCGCCACCCGGGCATCCGAGCGCATCGAACCTCGACCCTCGCCCGCCGCGACATCCGCATCCGCCACCGGCTGCCCGTCACATCCCCCGCCCGCACGTTCGTCGATGTCGCCGGCGAGCGCAGTGAGTATGAGCTCGAACGGGCGCTCGACGATGCGCTGCAGCGCGACCTCCTGCGCCTCAGCCAGCTCGCGGACGCGCTCGCTCGCGCGCCGGGCAATCTGAAGGGCGCCGGCAACCTGAACGCCATCCTCGCCGACCGCCAGCAAGGCCGAGGGCTCAGCCGCTCCGACGCGGAGCTCATCCTCAAACGGGCGATCGTCGCCGCCGGCTTGCCGATCCCCGAGCTCAACGCCAACTTCGGCCGCTACCAGCCAGACATGGTCTGGACCGAGCAACGCCTGATCGTGGAAGTCGACAGCTGGCGCTGGCACGGCAGCCGCCACAGCTTCGAGGGAGACCGCAAACGCGACGGCACCCTCATCGCGCAAGGCTGGACGATCCTGCGCTTCACCGCCCGGCAGATCGAGCGTGAGCCCTACCGCGTCATCGCCACCATCGCCGTGGCGCTGGCGCGCGCCGCGGCGTGACAAGCATCTCTCTGCATCATTTTTCTCCCCCACACGCTAGATGCACCGCATTAGAGTGCAACAAGTCGGGCAGATGGGTACTCAGCAGGCATGGATGGGGAGCGGATGACGAGCGGGCGGGTTATCGGCAACGGGCAGACGGGAACCAGCGGGCCGCGCGCCGCCGGCGAGCGACCGACCCACAACGCCCCGGCCGGCGAGCGATCGATCGTCATGGTCCTCAGCGCAGGCCGTTGCGGCACCCGATGGCTGACCGACGGCCTGCGTCGGCTGCACCCGGAGGTCGTGGCCGAGCACGAGCCGATCGGGCCGCTGTACCGACCGCGGCGCTACTTCCGCCACTACGAGCACCCGGATGCGATCCTCGACGTCCCGGAGGTGGCGGCGCATGTCGAAGCGATCGAGCGAATGCCGGCGACGTACGTCGAGACCGGATGGCCGCTGTTCTCGGTGCTGCCGCTGCTGGCCGAGCGTGTGTCCGAGCGGCTGCGGATCATCCATCTCACGCGCAACCCGGTCCCGACGGCACTGTCGCATCTGGCCCACAGCACATACGCGGGGAGCCCCCGCCACGACTCCTACACCCATCTCGCGACGCTCGGCCCGACCGACCCGAACGTGTTCCAGCCCGACTACGCCGCCGCGTGGGACGAGCTCAGCCCGTACGAGAAGTGCCTGTTCTGGTGGACGGAGGTGAACATGTTCGGGCTCGAGCTGCCGGGCCGGCTCGACGCCATCCCGCTGCTCCGGCTGCAGTCCGAACAGCTGCTCGCCGGCGACCCCGCCCAGCTCGAGGGGCTGCTCGAGTTCATCGGAGCGCGGTGGCGTGAGGAGTGGCTTGAGCACGCCGATCGCACGCTCGACCGCTGGGAGCACCCCACCGAGCGCGACGTCGACCCGCTCCAGGTCCATCGGCATCCGGTCACCGTCGAGGTGGCGCATCGCCTTGGCTACGACCTGAGCGGGCTCAACCTGGGCGCGCTGCTGGCGCACTACCGCGGCGAGGCAGATCCCGGGCTCGACCGCATCCGCCGATCGGCATAGTCGCGCCGGACAGCCAGCGCCAGATCAACCACGCCCGCCAGGTGGCGTATCGTCAGGACCATGCCTCGCATCCTCGTCACCTGGGTGGTCAACTGCGTCGGGCTGTTCATCGCCGCGGCTGTGATCGGGCCAATCTCCTACGACCACAAGTTCGGCACATTGATCCTGGCCGGCGCGGTCCTTGCCTTGGTCAACCTCGCGCTGCGCCCGCTGGTCATCATCCTCACGCTGCCCGCGGTGATCCTGTCGCTCGGACTGCTCATGCTGTTCATCAATGCGCTGATGCTGTGGGTTACGAGCAAGATCGTCACCGGACTGCACGTAGGCGGGTTCTGGTCGACGGTCGGTGGCGCGCTGATTCTGTGGATCGTGAACATGGCGCTGCGTCCGTGGGTGTATGACCGCGGCGACCGCGACCGCCGTGGCGGCGGCCGGCGCGACCGAGGCGGCCGAGGCGGCCCGGGCGATGACGACGGCGGCAACGGCCGCCGGCCAAGACGCGTAGAGATCCGCGTGTTTCGCTGAAGCGACGCCTCACAAACGCGACGCACTCGGCGTTCCATGACCATGCTCTACACAACCATCGACAGCCCAATCGGCGAGCTGCTGCTCGCCGGCGACGGCCACTCGCTGCATCACCTCTCGATGCAGCACGGCCGCCGCCCCCTCAAACTCGACGCCAGCTGGCAGCGCGATGACGCCGCCTTCACCGACGTCGTCGAGCAGCTCACCGACTACTTCGCCGGAGCGCGACGGACGTTCGACATCCCTCTCAACCTGGCCGGCAATCCCTTCGAGCGCCGCGTCTGGGACGAGCTGCTCAAGATCCCCTACGGCGAGACCGCGAGCTACGGCTTGATCGCCAAGCGGCTCGGCCAGCCGGACGCCCCGCGCGCGGTCGGCCTCGCCAACGGGCGCAACCCGGTCGCGGTCATCGTGCCGTGCCATCGCGTGATCGGCGCCGACGGCTCGCTCACCGGCTACGGCGGCGGCCTGGAGCGCAAGAGGCTTCTGCTCGACCTCGAGTCGGGCGTGCTGCCGCTCGTCGCCACCCATTAGCGGACCCCGGGCGCGTAGGATGCGCCCGATGAGCGCCGCCACCGTCCTGCTCGTCGACCAGCCGGCGCCGCACGTCACGCGACTGACGCTGAACCGGCCCGACCAGCTGAACACGATCACCGCGGAGCTGGGCGAGGCGCTGCACGGAGCGCTCGACGCCGTCGCCAAAGACCGGAAGTGCCGCGTCGTGATCCTGACCGGCGCGGGCCGCGGGTTCTGCGCCGGCCTCGATCTCCATGGTTACGGCGCCGCCCCCGGCAACGACGGCAGCGACGAATCGCGCGACCGCCTCGCCAACCAGCAGCACATGTCGACATTGATCCTGGCCCTGCGCGAGCTGCCGCAGCCGGTCATCGCAGCCGTCAACGGACCGGCCGCCGGGTTCGGGCTCGCCTTGGCGCTCGGCTGCGACATCCGTTACGCCAGCCACGACGCCGTGTTCCGGGCCGCGTTTCTCAACATCGGCGTCTCGAATTGCGACATGGGCACGAGTTGGCTGCTGCCACGACTGATCGGCGCCTCGCGCTCGCACGAGCTGATGCTGACCGGCCGGCGCGTGAGCGCCCAGGAGGCGCTCGACATCGGGCTCGTCGCGGATCTGACATCCACCGACGCCCTGGCCGAGCGCGCCATCGCGGGCGCGGAGCAGATCGCCGCACAGTCCCCCTGGGGTGTGCGCCTGACCAAGCAGGGCATGTGGTCCGCCCTCGAGATCCCCTCGCAGCGGACGGCGATCGAATACGAGGATCGCCAGCAGATCATGGCTACGTTCGGCCGTGCCGTCCCGGAGGCGATAGGCGCCTTCCTGGACAAACGGCCACCGCAGTTCGCCGACTGATGAGTGACCTGTTCGACATCTC
>JBJMLD010000068.1:0-15132 GCA_045805545.1 Solirubrobacteraceae bacterium
TAGAAGCTCGCGCCGAGGATGCTGTCGGGCTCGCCGAGGTAGAGCATCCGCGGAACGGGGACGGCCGTCGGCTCGAGTGCGGCCTGGACGCGGTACTCGCGCACCATGTCATGGGCGGTCGGGAGCACGTGGCCGAGCGGCGGGCGGCGAAGTACGACCTCGCCGGCGTCGGATGCGATCCGGTAGGTCAGGTTCGACTTCCCGCCCGAAATCAGCGCGACCTGGCAGCTGCGCCAGCGCTCGTCATGGAGAACTTCGGCCAGGTGGGGCCCGACGACCTCGGGCTCGGCGCCGGTGACGATCGGCTCGAGACGCTGAGCGGTCGGGTCTGACAGCGAGCTCGTCATACCGCCGTGACCTCCGGGGCCGCCGCTGCCGCCAGGGCGCGACCCAGCGCCCGCTCGTGGTGTGCGGCGTCGCCGAACTGCTGCGAACGCACGGTGATCCGGCGCAGAAAGCGGTGGGCCGGGTGCTCGTCAGTGAACGCGATGCCGCCGAACACCTGCATCGCGCCGTGGGCGACCTGTCGCGCGCCCCGGGAGACGTACGCCTTGGCCACGGAGGCCGTTCGCTGCGCGTCCTCGGCGCCCTCGTCGAACGCGGCAGCCGCATAGAGCACGGCGGAGAACCCGCTTGCTGCGCGCACGTACATGTCGGCCAGCAGATGACGAAGGGCCTGGAAGCTGGCGATGCTGCGGCCGAACTGGCGGCGCTCGCCGGCGTAATCGCGAGCGAGCTGAAGGATCGTCTCGGCCGCCCCGCTCGCCTCGGCGGCGGCGAGGATCGCCCCGGCCGATTGCAGCCGGGTCAGGGTGGCTCGTCCAGCCGAACCGGTGACTACGGATACGCCGGAGACCTTGAGATCGCGGAAGCTCGCTGCGCTGATCGGCAGCGTCGGATCGAACGAGGCGCGAGGTTCGAGCCGGAACGCCGCGGTCGGGGCAAGGACGAGCGCTGGTCCGTCTTCGGTGCGCGCCGACAGCGCGACCAGCTCGGCGAGATCGGCCTGCTCGACGCCGACCTTCTCGCCGTCGACCACGTAGTGGTTCTCGGGTGCTCGCCAGGCCACGGTGGCCGGCTCGTCGAGCCAGGAGCCGGAACCGGACTCGAGCAGCGCCAGGGCGACCGCCGCGCCTTCGGGGAACCCACCGTCTGCCCCGAGTGCCAGGCGCGCCGCCGCGCTGCCGATGAAGGGAGCCGAGGCAAGATGGGCGCCGAGCGATCGGGCGATCAGGCACGCCTCGACCGCGCCGATGCCCTCCTCGGCATCGATCGAAAGTGCGCCGAAGGCGACGAGCTCGTCCCACACGCGCCGGCGCTGCTCATCGGTTGCCGCCGTGACCGACTCGGCAGCCGGCCACTCGCGACTGAGCAGCGTCTCGACCGACTCGCTCAACCAGCGTTGCTCGTCTGTCAGCTCCAAGTCCATGGCTAATGCTGAGGCAGCGTCAGCACGCGGTCGGCGATGATGTTTCGCTGGATCTGGCGCGTGCCGCCGTACACCGAGGCCGCGCGCGAGTACAAGTAGGTCTCCTGCCAGAACTGATCCTCGCCGGAGTTCTCCGGGTCGGCTTCGTGCAGGCTCGGCCCGAGCACGTCCATCGCAGTCTCGGCTAGACGCTGCTCGGCCTCGGCCATCAAGAGCTTGACGCTCGAGCTCTCCGGGCCAACCGCCCCGCCGCTGAGGAACTCGCCGACCGTCCGGTAGGCATGGTGCCGCAGCACTTCGATTCCGATCAGGGCCTGGGCCAGCGCGACTTGTGTCTGGGGATCCTCGAGCCGGGGCTGACCATCGAGCTCGCGTTGGGCCGCGATGCGCACGAGTCGGTCGAGCCAGGTGCGCAGCTTTACCTGACGCGGGAGGGCTGCCGTGCCGCGCTCGTGCCCCAGCGTGTACATGGCGATCTTCCAGCCGTCGCCGCGCTGGCTCAGGAGGTTGTCCTTGGGCACCACGACGTCGTCGAGAAACAGCTCGCAGAACTCCGCGTGACCCGTCGGCTGCGTCATCGGGCGGACCTCCACCCCTGGCGACTGCATGTCGACGAGCAGCATCGAAATTCCCTTGTGCGGGGGAAGTCCCGCCGCCGCGTCCTCGGTTCGCGCCAGCACTCCACACCAGCGCGCGAACTGGCCCCAGGAGACCCATGTCTTCTGTCCGCTGAGGACGAAATGCTCGTCGCGTTCGACCGCGCGCGTGCGCAGGGAGGCGAGGTCCGAGCCGGCGTCGGGCTCCGAGAAGCCCTGACACCAGATCTCCTCGGCGGACAGGATCGCGGGGATGTAGCGCCGACGCTGTTGGTCGCTGCCAAAGCGCAACAGGGAGGGTCCGAGCACGTCCAGCCCGACGACGTTGACGAACTCAGGGGCGCCGGCGGCGGCGAGCTCCTGGTCGACGATGATCTGTTCAACCGCCGGCCGGTCTGCGCCGCCGAACTCCCGGGGCCACGCCCGACCCACGTAGCCCTGCTCGTAACAGCTGGCCTGCCAGCGGCGCAGTTCAGCGATGCGCGCGTCGAGCGCATGGGGGAGTCGGTCGGGGACGTGCCCGGCCAGGAACTCCCTTACCTCCTCCTGAAGCCGCCGTTCTTCGGCTGCCAGCGAGAGCCGCATGCGGTGAAGTCTATAGCTAAACTGAGGTCAGTTCAACTACGTGCGGATCTGGGAGGGCTTCGATGAAGCTGGTGGCCGGAGCCGCGGCAGCTTCAATCGCGTTGATTCCCGGGACCGCTGCGGCGAATACGCGACCGATCAGGCCGCGGTGAGCAGGCCGCCGTTGGGGCTGAGCGTCGCCCCGACGAAGTAGCCACTCTCCTCGGAGGCGAGGAACGCCACCGTGGCGGCGATCTCCGCCGGGGTCCCCAGCCGCCCGGCCGGGGTCCGTGCCAGCTCGGCCCGGCGCCGCGCGCCAAGCGATCCGCTCAGCCGCGTGGTGTCGATGAAGCCCGGCGCCACTGCGTTGACGCGGACGCCCTGCACGATCAGCTCCTTGGCTACGGAGCGTGTGAAGCCGAGGATGCCCGCCTTTGCCGCCGAGTAGTGCGGGTGCCCGGTACAGCCCTCGATCCCGCAGATCGAAGCCATGTTCACGATCGCGCCCGAGCGGCGCTGCACCATGGCCCGGGCCGCCGCCCGCGTGCCGTGAAATGTGCCGTCGAGATGGACGGAGAGGAGCAGCCGCCACTCCTCGTCGGTGATCCGCACCAGCGCGTCCAGCGGAGTCTCGGCTCGGCCCGACTCGGTGAGCTCGATGCGCTGCTGCTCCAGGCGTGGAGCGATGCGCCGGACGTGCTCGAGCGCGACCGATCCCGCGTTGTTGACGAAGACGCTGATTGCCCCTAGCTCGCGCTCGATCTGCTCTACGGCGGCATCTACCTGCCTGCTATCCGAGACATCGACCTCGAGCGCCAGACCCCCGCCAGACAGGGCGGCGGCGGTGCGCTGTGCCGCGGAACCTCGGAGGTCGAGCACCGCCACCGTGGCGCCGTCGTCGGCCAGCCGGTGGCAGATCGCCTCGCCGATGCCGGCCCCTCCGCCGGTCACGGCGGCGATTCGGGGCTGGGAGGGCGAGGATCCGGACATCTGAACTGATATCATTTCAGGCAGAAGCGGATTGCGCAAGGTCGGTATGACCCGCCCGCCACCCGGAGCCACCTGAGCCGCTGTGGAACTGATCGGTCGCCAGATCCAACTCGAGCACTATCCCCGCGACGAGGTCGGGCCGAGGCACTTCGCACTCGTCGAGGTGCCTGTTCGCGAACCTGCCGAAGGGGAGGTGCTGGTGCGCAACACCTGGACCTCGGTTGATCCCGGGCTCAGGCTGCGTATGCGCGAGCAGGCGCCGAACGGCTATTTCAGCGCCTTCGAGCTCGGCCGTCCGATGGACGGCATCATGGCCGTCGGCGAGGTGCTGGAGTCGCGCGCCGCCGGTTTCGCTCCGGGCGACACGGTCTGGCACGCGTCTGGTTGGCGCGACTATGCCGTGGTCCAGGCGGGAGTGGGCGCGCTCTCGGGCCTCGGCACGTTGCGGCGGTTGGACACCACGATGGCACCAGCGCGTTCGTATCTCGGTCCGCTGGGCGGTATGGGTCTGACCGGCTACGCCGGGCTCTTGCAGGTGGCAGGTCTGCGCCGCGGCGACACCGTGTGGGTGTCGGCGGCGGCGGGCGCCGTGGGAAGCCTGGCCGCGCAGTTCGGCAAGCTCCGCGGGGCCCGCGTGATCGGGAGCGCAGGCTCGGATGAGAAGGTGCGCTTTCTCCTGGACGAACTGAAGCTGGATGCTGCGTTCAACTACAAGAACGGTCCGGTCGACGAGCTCGTGGCGAAAGCCGCGCCTGACGGGATCGACGTGTACTTCGACAACGTCGGCGGGGAGCACCTGGAAGCTGCGCTCGGCTCGCTGCGCCGGCACGGACGTGTGGCGCTGTGTGGCGCGGTGGCTCAGTACAACAGCGGCGGCACTGCGTCTGAGGCCGCCGGCCCCCGCAACCTCTTCCAGGCAACAGCGAACGAGCTCACGCTGCGTGGCTTTCGCGGCAGCAGCTATGTCGGCCTGCTCGACGAAATGCAGCGTGAGGTCGGCGCATGGATCCGCGACGGTCGCCTGCGCTATCGGGAGACGGTGTGGCCGGGCCTTGAGCACGCCCCGGAGGCGCTGGCCCGGATGCTGGCCGGGGAGTCGATGGGCAAAACGCTCGTCAGCATCCCGCCATTAAGTTGAACGTTCGTTTTAATGTGGCGAGGGTGACAGCGCGGCGCCCGCTTCCTGGCGGGTGCTCGCCGGCTCTTGCAGCACGCCTACCGCGTCCTGGCGGGTGCTCGTCGGCTCTTGCAGCACGCCGGCCGCGAGCAGGCGCTCGATCTCCGCGTCGTCCATGCCGAGCAGCGTCGAGCAGATCTCGCGCGTGTGCGCACCGAGCTCCGGCGACGGTGCCTCAGGCGGCAGCGGGATCCGCTCCGAGCGCACGGGGCCGTATTCGATTCGCATCGGATCCAGGCCCGGCTGCTCGAACGTCCGCAGGAACTCGCGCGACTGGAACTGCGGATCCCGCTCGTACTCGTCTGCGCGCTGCATGAAGCCTGCGGGCACGCCGGCGCGCTGGAGCAGTTCCGCGACCTGACGCGGCGCACGCGTACTGGTCCACTCGGTCAGCCGCGCATCGAGTTCCGCGCGGTACGCAACGCGGCCGGCATCGTTGGCCAGTCGCTCCTCGGCCGCCCAGGCCGGTGCACCGAGCGCCTTGCCCAGCCGGCGCCAATCGTCGTCGTCGCGGACCGTGATCACGCACCACTCGTCTTCGCCGGCGCACGGATACACGCCCCACGGCGCCGCCTCAGCACGGGCATCGGCTTCGGGGCCGCCTAGAACCGCCCGTGCCGCGAGCGGGCCGGCGAGCTGCATGAGGATCGACTCAGCCTGCGCAATTCCGATCGCCGCACCCCGTCCCGTGCGCCGGCGGTCGATCAGCGCCGCCAGCGTAGTGATGGCAGCCAGCCGCGCGGCGTAGTGGTCGGGGTGTACCACGCTGGAGTCGCTGAAGCTCTCCTCGTCCTCGGGGTAGCGCCATAGGCTGGTCAGCCCGGACACGCATCGCACCAGCGGCCCGTACCCCATCCAGCTGCTCCACGGTCCCGTCGCGCCGAGCGCGCTGCCGGACAGGATCACGAGCCGCGGGTTGATCCGGCGCAACTCGTCTTCCCCAAGCCCGAGCTTCGCGAGCGTGCCCGGCTTGAAGTTGGCCACCAGAGCGTCGGCTTCTGACGCCAGATGTTTGATCACCTCGATGCCCTCGGGGCTGCGGAGGTTCACGCCGAGGCTGCGGCTGCCGCGGTGGCCGATGGCGAAGTGAATCGGTGAGACGCGGGCGCCATCGGGGAACTCGCGGCTCTCGACCTTGATCACCTCGGCGCCGAGCTCGCAGAACAAGCGCGCCAGCTCCGCGCCGAAGACGATCACCCCGAAGTCGAGGATGCGAAGACCGTCGAATGGCCGGCGGGGCTCCGGTGCTTGCGCACGTGACAGGCCGCGGCGATCAGGCGACTCGGCGCGCTCCGGCCGGGGCCCGGCCCAGCCCAGGTGGCCGAGCTCGCCCGGGGCGGGCGCCGGCCGTCCGAACGTCAGCCGCCGCCCACCGATCTCGGCGAACCCGGTTGGCACCTCGGCGCTCACGCCGGCTGCGATTTCACGCCGGTCGATCGCCCCGCGGACGCGGAAGTGTTCGGCCCGCACGACCTCGTCGAGCGTCAGGACGGGCGCCACCGGCACGCCCCGGGCTTGGCCCTCAAGCGTCAACTCATCCCGGCTGCGCGCGGCGAAATGCTGCTCGAAGATCGCATGCAGTTGGTCGGCGGCGAGCGCCCGGCCGCGGATCGTCTCGAGCTCGGGGACCCGCAGCGCCGGCGGATCGCCCAGCCACGCCCGCATCGCATGCCACTGCCGGGGGGCGAGCAGCACGACTCGTACGAACCCGTCACGACACCGGAAGATCGGATACGGCCCGGGCGCCGGCCGGTCCCGGGTGGGCGCATACCCGGCCGCCTGCGCTGTCCCCACTGTGCCCATCGCGGGCTCGATGGCCTGCGCCGTCGCCTCGTAGCGCGAGAAGTCGATGTGGTCACCTAGCCCGGTTTCGAGCCGATTCCAGTACGCGGTCAGCACCGCCCATGCCGCCTGCGCGGCCGTCAGCGCATCAGTCATCTCGCCCGGAGGCGGTAGGGGCGGCCGGCCGGGCAGGCCAGAGCGGCTGAGGACACCACCCATCGCCAGCAGCACCCAGTCCGTGGCCACCCAGTCGTGGTATGGACCGGTCTGGCCGAAGTCGCTGATCGAGATCACGATCAGCCCCGGGTTGCTCGCCCGGACGTGGTCCACGTCGACGTCGGCCGCCGCCAGTGCGCGCGGTGTAGCACCCATCAGCCAGATGTCCGCCGCGTCGAGCAGTCCCAACAACTCGTCGCGCCCGCCGGTGGTCTCGAAATCGATGACCCGGCTGCGCTTGCCGGCGTTACGCATCGCGAAGGACAAACTTCTCGAGCGCGACCTCGAGCCACCGGGTGGTTCAACCTTGATCACATCGGCTCCCAGATCGCTCAGCAGCCGCCCGCAACCCTCGCCGCGCCCCTCGCCAAGCTCGAGCACATGCACGCCGGCCAGCGGGGCCGGGCGATCGTCCAGGAGGCCGGTCACTAGATCACCAGCCCACCGGCCACTAGGCGAGCACCAGTTCGGCCGCCTGGCGAAGCGACTCTGGCGATCCGGCGATCAGCAGCGAGGTGACGCCGGAGTCGCGCCACGCCTCGAGATCGTGGCGGATCTTGTCGGGCGGACCGATCAGCGAGAGCTGCTCGACGAGCTTGGTTGGCACGGCGGCCGCCGCCTCATCCTTCTTTCCCTCCAGGAACAGTTGCTGGATCTTCTCGGCCTCGCCGCCGTATCCCATCCGCACCGCCACCTCGTGGTGGAAGTTCATGCCCCGTGCCCCCATCCCGCCGAAGTAGAGCGCCAGTCGCGGGCGGATCATGTCGGCCGCCCGCTCGACGTCGTCGTCAACGATGAAGGTCAGCGAGACGGCGATTTCGAATTGCGCGCATGGCGCCGCCCGCCTGGCGAACCCGGCCTCTAGGTGCGGCCGGTATAGCTCGTCGTGGTGGTAGGGGGAATAGAACAGCGCGAGCCAGCCGTCGGCGATCTCGGCCGTCTGCGCGATGTTCTTCGGTCCCTCGGCGGCAAGGAAGATCGGGATTCGCGGACGCAGCGGATGCACGGTGCTCTTCAGCGGCTTGCCCAGACCGGTGATCCCGTCGCGGTCGCGCACCGGGAGGGGGTAATGCGGGCCATCCGAGCTCACGGGCACCTGGCGCTCGATCACGTCGCGGACGATCGACACGTACTCCCGCGTCCGCGCCAACGGCCTGGCGAACGGCTCGCCGTACCAGCCTTCGACGACCTGCGGACCCGACACACCGAGCCCGAGGACGAAGCGACCGCCACTGAGATGGTCCATCGTGATCGCGGCCATCGCAGCGGCGCTCGGCCGCCGCGCGCTCATCTGCATGATCGAGGTGCCCAGCCGGACCTTCTTGGTAGAAGACCCCCACCAGGCGAGCGGAGTCAGCACGTCACAGCCGTACGCCTCGGAGGTCCAGATCGAGTCGAAGCCGAGGCGCTCGGCCTCCAAAATCGCCTCGAGCGTCGTCGGCGTAGGTGCCGCCGATGCCCAAAAGCCCGTATTCAGCCCAAGCTTGAGCGCCACGGTGTCACCGGCCGGTCCATATGGGAGGGCGCTTCTCCGCGAAGGCTCGCGGACCCTCGACGTAGTCCTCGGAGGAGAGCATCCGCGGAATCCGCGACTCCCAGTCGCGCGCGATCGCCTCGTCGACGTCGAGGCCGCGGCCGTCGTGCGCGGCCTCCTTGGTCAGCTGCACGAGCAGGGGTGAGCATTCGAGGATCTGGCGGGCCCAGGCCTGCGCCGTCGGCATGAGCCTCGGCGCGGGCACGACCTCGTTGACGAACCCCAGGCGCAGGCCCTCGGCGGCGGACACGAGCCGACCTGTCACGAGCATTCCCATCGCGTGCTTGAGCGGGATCTGGCGGGTCAGCCGATGGATCCCGCCGGCGCCCGCGATCAGGCCGACGCGGGGCTCGGGCAGGCCGAAGCGAGCATTGCCGGATGCGATCACGATGTCGCAGGCGAGCGCGATCTCGAAACCGCCGCCCGCGGCAACCCCGTTGACGGCCGCGATCAGCGGCTTGGGGCAGTCATATCCTCGTGTGATCGCGGCAAAGCGCGAGCTGGCGTCGACGCGCTTCTCCCCATTGGCGGATGCCTGGGCGGTTGCCTTGAGATCGTTGCCGGCGCAGAACGCCCGCGGTCCTGAGCCCGTGATGATCGCCACCCACGCGTCCGGATCGGCGGCGAAGTCGTCGAAGATCTCGATCAGCTCCGCGTGCGAGTGGTTGTCGAGCGCGTTCATCCGCTCGGGACGGTTGAGCGTCACGTAGGCGACGTGGTCGCGCTTCTCGTAGATCACGTGGTCGTAGCTCATGCCGGGCGCCTGAACTTCGGGATTGCCACGTCGTCGGTCAAGCGCTCGAACGTCGCCGCCAACGGCATCCCGATCTGGAGCTCCGCGACCGGGCAGTCGATCACCTGACTAGTCAGGCGGACGCCCTCTTCGGTCTCGACGACGGCGATGTTGTACGGCAGCTCGGCCGCGAAGGCGGGGTCGTAGAGCTGGTGCATGACGGCAAAGCTGTAGAGCGTCGCGCGACCCGAGGAAGGAGCCCAGCCAATGTCAGCCGAGAAGCAGCGAACGCAGCGGGGGCGCACGGGCACGCGCAGATACGCCGTCGGCGACATGAACGTGCCGCAGGCGCGGCAGCGCAGCAGCATGAGACGACCGGCGAGCGCGCCGGCGAAGAACGGTGCGCTGGCCTCGTCGGGGACGGGCACCGGCTTGGCTCGCGTGCCGGCCATGGCGCCGGTCCTGTCAGTTTCGCGCACGGTCGTCATCGCTCGTGCGGGCTGAGGATCGCAGTGGAGTGGAAGTTGAGCACGCCGCCGTTGCCGGAGATCAGCACGTGGTCATGGCTGTCGACCTGGCGCTCGCCGCCCTGGCCGCGTGCCTGGATCACGCCCTCTGAGAGCGGCGTAAAGCCCCACATGTAGTACGAGGAAAGCTGGCCACCGCCGGTGTTGCACGGCAGCGAGCCGCCGGGCGCGAGCTTGCCGTCGGCGACGAAGGCGCCGCCCTCGCCCTTCTCGCAGAAGCCATAGTCCTCGAGCGTGACGAGGACGGTGTACGTGTAGCAGTCGTACAGCTCGAGCACATCGACATCCGCCGGCTCGATCCCCGCCTGGGCCAGAGCAAGTGCCCCGGACTTGCCTGCGCCGGTGTGGACGGCTGGGTCGCGCTCGGCCCGAGCCGGGTCGCCGGGGGCACACTGACCGAACCCGCGCAGGTACACCGGCGGTTGGCGCAGATCGCGCGCGCGCTCGGGGGAGGTAACGATCACGGCCACGCCGCCGTTGGAGACCAGGCAGCAGTCGAATAGGTGGAGCGGCTCGACTACCCAGCGCGATGCGTGGTAGTCCTCGATCGTCATCCGTTCCCGCATCTGCGCCTGCGGGTTCATCCGTGCCCAGGCGCGCTGGCCGACGGCAATCGCGCCGAGCTGGTCGTGGTCGGTCCCGAACTCATGCATGTGCCGTCTCAGCGCGAGGGCATACATCGTGTTGGCGGGGCCGTAGTCGCCGTAGGCGAAGCGAAGTCCGTCGAAGCCGACGGCATTCGTGCGCTTGCCGTTGTACGAGGACTGGGAGATGGACTGGCCGCCGGCCAGGGGTGCGTCCGCGTACACGCAGGCCACAACGTCGGCCTGCCCGCAGGCAATTGCGAATGCCGCGTACTGGAGCATCGTCGTGGCGGTCGAGCCGAACGCGTTCATCGCGTTGACCAGCGTCAGATCCGTGAGTCCGAGCGAGAACTGCAGCGTGGGCGCCATCTCGCTCGAGTGGTTGCCGTTGATCAGCAGCCCGTCGATCTCGTCCGGCCGCAGTCCGGCATCCTCGAGGGCCCGATCGATGGCCTCAGCGGCGAAGTCGCTGGCCGTACGGCCATAGACCTTTCCCATCTCGGTCATGCCGAGCCCGGCGATGGCTGCCGCAGCGCTCATGACGAGGCAACCGCCGCCGACCCTCAGGCCGCTGAATTGACTTCAGATGGACCGCGAGTGAAGCGCGCCGGGACGTCGAGGTTGAACAGCCCCGCGGCGTTCAGCCCGAGAATGTTGCGCTTGGCCTGCTCGTCAAGGAACGGGAGGTGCAGGAACACGCTCGGCAGGTCGAAGTCCCAGTGCGGCCAGTCAGAGGCGTAGACGAGCTGCGACTCGGCGTTGATCGCGGTGAATGTGGACTGAAGAAGGTCGAGATTGTCCATCTCCATCGGCTGGGATGTGTAGTACATCTCGCGCATGTACTCGCTCGGCGGCCGCTTGAGCAGCGGCGCCTCCGAGGTACGCTTGAGGTACTCGTGGTCGAGGCGCTGCATCAGGAATGGCACCCAGGCCAACCCGCTCTCAACCCAGATCACCTTGAGCTTCGGGAACCGCTCGGGGAGGCCGTTGATCAGCCAGTTGGTCATGTGCACGATGTTGCAGTGCACGAACGAAATCGCGTGCATGGAGATGAAGCGGTTCATGGTCTTCATCCAGTCGTCCTCCCATGTCGG
Organism: Solirubrobacteraceae bacterium; assembly: GCA_045805545.1. Classification (GTDB taxonomy): domain Bacteria; phylum Actinomycetota; class Thermoleophilia; order Solirubrobacterales; family Solirubrobacteraceae; genus Palsa-465. Next base: position 11,227 of record JBJMLD010000068.1, read on the forward strand.
GCCGGCGTGGAAGGCGAGCGGCAGGCCCGTCTCTTCGATGGCCGCGTACACGGGCATGAACTTGTTGTCGTGGACCGGGTCGTGGCGAATGCTCGTGACCAGGAAGCCACACACGCTCGGATTGCCGGCGAACTCGTTGATCATGCGCAGACACATGTCGGGATCGTTCAGCGGCAGGTAGGGGAGGAACACCAGCCGCTCGTCCTGGCTGCAGAACTCTTCGATCATCCAGCGGTCGTAGGCATAGGCCACCTGCGACTCGCCCAGGGGCATCGGCGACATCCCGAGGGAGAGCAGGGAGGTCGGGAACACGACTTGGACGTCGATGCTCATCGCGTCGATCGCCCGCCGGCACAGCTCGACATCGCGGGGCACATCGATCGGCCCCAAGTCCTCGCGCGTCAGCTCCTGGTGGGGGATCCGACCGTGCATCGACTGAAATTGGAAGCCGCGGCCACCGGGCGTCGGCACGTACTGGGTGACGCCCATGACCTCCAGGTCGTGCTGCGAGTTAGACCGCATGACCGGGTTCTCCATGTACTGCAGCACGGCGGGCCATACGGATGCCGGGTCGCGATGAGAATCGACGTCGACCACGAAATAGTCGTCCATTCCCAGGCGATCAGCCTCTTTGCGAGCATGCGCGAGCATCTCCCGCTCGGAGGTGAAGCGGTCGTGCATCGGCACGAGCTGGGTGACACGGGGATCGACGGGCATCTGCGGTTACCTCCCGCTGCTTGAGAACCAGACCGAGAATTCGAATGGCGACAGTGACTGCGAGTGAAGGAGTGCAGTCGCCACCGTGCACGCCTCGGTCGGTGTCACGGCCAGGCCAGCCAGCGCCTCGTCGCCGTAGGGATCGTCCGACAGCGCGACGTAGAGCCTGATCGCGTCGCTGAGGAGGGCGGCGACATCAGCCTGTGAGAGCGGTGTGTTTTCGGCCAGGCGGGCCCGAGCCGCGTCGACAGTCTCAGAGACGGACAAGGATCTCGCCCTCCCGCTCCTCGACCTCGACACTTCGCAGGCGCAAACGTGAGTCGGCGGGATGCTCCCCGGTCCGCACGTCGTACTCGTAACCGTGCCAGGGACACACGATGTGGAGCTCGTCGGCGAAGTCGTCGCCGAGGCTGCGCCGCTCGGTGTCGAGCCGCTCGGTGACGCGATTCATCAGAGTGCCCTGGCACACCGGACCTCCGGCATGCACGCACTTGTTCTCCCAGGCAACCAGCTCGCCGTCGAGCCGGAAGATCCCGATCTCCACGCCGGCTACGTCGACGACCACGCGCCCTCCCTCGAGCACGTCTTCGGTGAGTGCGGCAACGATGGCTTCGGACATGGCGGAACTGTACTCCTTCGGGCTCATAATTTCAACTGAATTCAGGTCAAAAAGTTAGAACCGGCTTGATCGCCGATCCGCTTGTCGCGTCGGCAAACGCCGTGGCGATGTCGCCGAACTCGTAGGTGCGGATCAGCTTCTGTAGCGGAAGGCGACCCTCGCGGTGGAGCGCGATGAGCCGTGGGATGAACGTCTGCGGCACCGCCTCGCCCTCGATCACGCCGCGGATCGTCTTGCCGCCGCTGATCACGCTGCGCACGTCCATCGCAAAGTCCGGAATCCCGATGCCGAGGAGTGCGAGCGTGCCGCGCGGCGCCAGCGCCGTGATGGCCTGGTTGATCACGGCGCCCTTCGCGCTCGTGTCGATGGCAAACGCTGCCCCACCGTCGGTGAGCTCGTGAACGGCCGCGCTGACATCGCCCGCGGCGGGGTCGAGCGTCTCGGTTGCGCCGAGCTCGGTGGCGAGGTGCCGCCGGCCGGCGACCGGGTCCACAGCGATGATGGTTCGCACGCCGATCGCGGCCGCGACCATCAGTGCCGACAGTCCGACCGCGCCGGCCCCGAACACGACCAGCGAGGTGTCTGGCTCTGGCGCGAGCACGTTCAGGACAGTGCCGGCGCCGGTCTGCACGCCGCAGGCCAGCGGCGCGGCGAGAGTGAGATCGATCTCGTCGTCAACCACGACGACGTTCGACTCGTAGGCCAGCGCGTGCGAGGCGAAGCTCGACTGCCCGAAGTACGAGCCGTACACGGCGGCCCCGTTGCGCGTCATCGTCAGCGACCCGTCGACGCGGGTGCCGATGCCGTTCAAGGAGCGGAAGTTCCGGCAGTAGGGCGGGTAGCCGGTCGCGCACTCCGCACACGAGCCGCAGCTGCGATAGCTCAGCAGGACGTGATCACCGGCGCGGACGCCGGCGACATCGTCCCCGACCGCCATGACTACTCCAGCGCCCTCGTGACCGAGCACGATGGGGGAGATCTCCTGCGGCCAGACCGCCTTCATCGTCAGGTCGCTGTGGCAGACGCCGACGGCGCGCATCTGGACCAGCACCTCGTCGCGCCGCGGCTCGTCGAGCTCGACCTCGGCGAGCTCGAACGGGGCCTCGGCATCGGTGGACAGCGCGGCCGAGATCTTCATTGGGTCTCCGTTGTGTGTTGAGGCTGATAGGGGATGCACTGGAGCTCGACGTAGGCGTCGATGCCCTCGACACCGTTCTCGCGGCCCAGCCCGGACTGCTTGAAGCCACCAAACGGTCCGGCGGGATCGAGCGTGTGCTGGTTGACCGCGACGTTGCCGCTGCGGATCCGACGCGCGATCGCCTTGGCGTGCTCTGGATCGGGGCCCCACACGCTGCCCGAGAGTCCATAGGCCGAATCGTTGGCCAGCGCGACAGCGTGATCCTCGTCGTCGTAGGCGATCACTGACACGACTGGCCCGAAGATCTCCTCCTGCGCGATCTTCATTGCATTGTCGACGCCGGCGAAAATCGTCGGCTCGACGAAGTAGCCACGCTGGTGGTCCACCGGACGGGCGCCGCCGAGCACCAGTTCTGCACCCTGCTCGACCCCGATCGCGATGTAGCCCTCGACCCGCTCGCGCTGGGCCTCGCTTACCAGGGGACCGATCGCGACATCAGGATCGGCCGGGTCGCCGACGCGGAAACCGGCCACGGTCTCGCGCAATGCGTCCACGACCTCGGCGTAGCGCTCGCGTGGGGCGAGAACGCGTGTCGCGTTGGTGCACGTCTGACCGTTGTTGCGCATCGTGTTCGGGGCCAGCTCGGCGATTACGGTGTCGAGGTCGGCGTCGGGCAGGACGATGGCCGCGGACTTGCCGCCCAGCTCGAGGCTGCAGCGCTTGATCTGCTCGCCACACAGCGCCGCGATGCGGCGCCCGGCGCGGGTCGAGCCGGTGAAGCTGATCTTGTCGACCAGCGGGTGGCGCACGAGCTGCTCGCTGACCTCCCGATCGGCCGGGACCACGTTCAGGACGCCGGCCGGGAGACCCGCCTGTGCGAAGACCTCGGCCAGCAGATAACCGAACAGCGGCGTCTCCTCGGGCGGCTTGAGCACGACCGAGCAGCCGGTGAGCAGCGCCGGCGCGAGCTTCGGGAACGACAGCGCGAGGGGGAAGTTCCACGGGACGATGGCGCCGACGACCCCCACGGGCACGCGTCGGACCAGCAGTTGGCTGCGGATGCCCGCGCGCTCCTCCTCCCACGCATACGTCGAAGCCTGCGCCGCGTACCACTCCAAGTAGAGCTTCGCGGCGAGCGGTTGCCATTGCGCGATCGGCGCCGGTGAGCCGACCTCGAGGGTGACCGTTTGAGCGAAGAGCTCAGCCCGCTCGGAGATCAGCTCCGCCGCCTTGCGCATGACCGCGGCGCGCTCGACCGGCGTGGATTGCGCCCATGGACCGCGATCGAAGGCTGCACGCGCGGCGCGCACCGCCCGGTCGATGTCGGCGGGGCCGGCCAGCGCGGCGGAGGCGATCGTCTCCTCGCTCGTCGGGTTGACCACCTCAACCATGCGGCCGTCGGTCGGAGCGACCCAGTCGCCACCGATGTGCA
>JBJMLD010000069.1:0-3004 GCA_045805545.1 Solirubrobacteraceae bacterium
AAGGACTGGGCCGGCCGGCTGAAGCCGACCCTGCGCCAGATCCATGTCGCCGGCGAGAAGCTCTTCGTCGATTACGCCGGCCGCACCCTCGAGGTGATCGATCCGCTCACCGGCCAGGGGCGCAGCGTCCAAATCTTCGTCGCCGTGCTCGGCGCCTCCAACTTCACCTACGCCGAGGCGACCTTCACGCAGACCTTGCCGGACTGGATCGGCGCGCACGGGCGCGCCTTCGCTTACCTGGGCGGCACGGCGCGCCAGACGGTCAGCGACAATCTCAAGGCCGGGGTCACCAAGGCCTGCTTCCACGAGCCGATGGTGAACCGCACCTATGCCGATCTCGCCCGCCACTACGGAACCGCCATCGTCCCGGCGCGCCCCTACAAGCCGCGCGACAAAGCCAAGGTCGAGGTCGGCGTGCAAATCGTCGGGCGCTGGATCCTGGCGCGCTTGCGCAATCGCCGTTTCTTCTCGCTCGCCGCCCTCAACCAAGCGATCCGTGCGCTCCTCGACGACCTCAACGATCGCCCGCTGCGCGGCTGGGGCCGCTCGCGACGCCAGCTCTTCGAGGAGATCGAACGCCCGGCCCTCACGCCCCTGCCACCCGAGCCCTACGAGTACGCCGAGTGGAAGCGCTGCCGGGTGGGGCTCGACTACCATGTCGAGATCGCCAAGCACCACTACAGCGTTCCTCATTCCCTGGCGCGCCAGGAGGTCGAGGCCAGGATCACCACCGCCACCGTCGAGATCTTCCATCGCGGCAAACGCGTCGCCTCGCACCTGCGCTCGACCCGCCCGCACCGGCCCACCACCGTGCCGGAGCACATGCCCAGCGCGCATCGGCGCTACCGCGACTGGACGCATGAGCGCGTGCGGCGCGAGGCGGCCAAGATCGGCGCCGACGCTGCCACGCTCATCGATCTGATCCTGCGTTCGCGGCCGCATCCCGAACAGGGCTTGCGCTCGGCCATCGGCATCATCGGCCTGGTCAAGCGCTACGGGCCCGAGCGGGTCGATGCGGCCTGCGCGCGGGCGCTCGCGCTCAACACCCGGTCCTACACCTCGGTCGCGGCCATTCTGAAGAACCGAACCGTGACGGCTATGTCCCGCCCGCCTGACCCAGCGCCGATCCTGATCCACGCCAACATCCGTGGTCCCGGCTACTACCACTGAGGAGAAGAGCCCCATGCTGATCCACCCCACCGTCGAGCGCCTGCGTGCGCTGGGTCTGTCCGCCATGGCCGACGCCGTCGTCGCGATGGAGAGTAACCCGGACGCCGCCGAACTGCCGCATGCCGACTGGCTCGGCCTTCTCATCGACCGTGAGGCCACCGCGCGCGAGAACCGGCGCTTGGCCCGGCGTCTGCAAGTGGCCAAGCTGCGCCAGGCCGCAAGCGTCGAGAACGTCGACTACCGTTCGCCCCGCGGCCTCGACCGAGCCCTGTTCCAGATGCTCGCCACGGGCCAGTGGGTGCGCGAGCACCAGCATCTAGCGATCACCGGCCCAACCGGCACGGGCAAGAGTTGGCTGGCCTGCGCGCTCGGCCACCGGGCGTGCCGGGACGGCTTCTCCGTCCTCTACAAGCGCGCCCCCCGGCTCTTCGCCGATCTGGCCCAGGCCCGCGGCGAGGGGCGCCTCGCGCGTCTGATGACGACCTTCGAGCGTATGCAGCTCCTGATCATCGACGACTGGGGACCCGAGCCACTCAGCGCCGAGCAGCGCCGCGACCTCCTCGAGATCGTCGACGACCGCTACGACAAAGGCTCGCTCCTGATCACCAGCCAAGTTCCCGTATCGCGTTGGCACGACGTCGTGGGGGACCCCACCCTCGGTGACGCGATCCTCGACCGCGTCCTTCACACCGCCCATCGTCTCGAACTCAAGGGCGAAAGCCTGCGCCGCCAAGCGCTGGCGCGGAGCCCGGCATGACCCTTAGCGCCCGCGATCGCCCCCGCAGACCACAGGCCCCTCCCACGCGCGGCGCTGCGTCGCTGATGACGGGCGCTCCGCGCCGCGCACGGGGCCCTCCCATGGACTGCCGGCACGATCAACCGACCACCGCGTCCGGCCTTGACCGGCCGCCCCCTTCCACCCACAACACAGCTGCCAGAAGTGAACGCCGCCCCCTCGATCACGATCACCGGAATACTTGAGGGTTCAAATGGATCCCGACCGGTGGGAGTCCTCCCTCGTGATTGGGCTGGGATCCATTTGAAGCCGGATTGAACGAAGCCGCGTCGACGTTGGCCGTGGCTATGGGCGGTCAATGCGAACTCGGGCGGTCAGGAGAGGGTTCGGGCCGCTCTGGCAGACGACCAAAAGGGCCGCGGTGCGGATCGAGACGAGGAACCGGGGCGCGCGATGACACGCCCGGACCGTTGAGTGTGGCGCGTCCGAAGTGGCGGCGCGCTCCGGCACGTCTGTGGGCGCGCTCAGGTCGAGCAGCAGCAAGCAGCGGCAGGCCGACTTCATGAGAGGGGATGCGGACTTGGGATGGGGCGTCATGAGCTGTCGCATCGGGGTGTCGGGCGGGAGGCCGGCCTGGGGCGGGGCAGCGAAAGACCAAGGTCGACCATGCAGCCTCCGCACCGGGGGCACCGGTCGATCCGATAACCCGTGAGCAGCGCATAGCGCTCGCGGTAATCGCTCGGCTGGACCGGCGACGGGGGCTCGGGGGCCTCGAGGGCGGTGCGGATCTGGGCGAGTTTGGCCGTCCGGCCGGCGTTGGCCAAAAAGCCGAAGTGGCGGATGCGGCGGAAGCCACGGGGCAGGACATGCAGCAGGAACCGGCGGATGAACTCGCCGGCATCGAGCGTCATAGCTTTGCCCTTGTCGCGGGCGCGGTAATCCTTCCAGCGGAAGCGGACGCGACCATTCTCGCACGCGAGCAGACGGCTGTTGGCGATGGCGACCCGGTGCGTGTAGCGGCCGAGATAGTCGAGAACCTGCCGGGGCCCGCCGAACGGTCGCTTGGCATAGACGACCCATTCGACGCTGCGCAGCGGT
>JBJMLD010000070.1:0-20372 GCA_045805545.1 Solirubrobacteraceae bacterium
CAGCGCGTGGCGGGGCTCGGTCAGGATCGTCGTCAGGTCGTCGCGGCTGAGCTGGTGGATCGCGGTGATCACCGGCAGGCGGCCGATGAACTCCGGGATTAGGCCGTATTCCATCAAGTCCTCGGGCAGCACCTGCTCGAACCACTCGCCGGCGTCCTTCCGCTCGCGCGAGGAGATTGCGGCGCCGAAGCCGACCCCGCGGTCGCCCACCCGCCGCTCGATCACCTTGTCGAGCTCGGCGAATGAGCCGCCGCAGATGAAGAGGATGTTGGTGGTGTCGATCGTCAGGAACTCCTGGTGGGGATGCTTGCGGCCGCCCTGCGGCGGAACCGAGGCGGTCGTGCCCTCCAGGATCTTCAGCAGCGCCTGCTGCACGCCCTCGCCGGAGACGTCGCGCGTGATCGACGGGTTGTCGGCCTTGCGGGCGATCTTGTCGATCTCGTCGATGTAGATGATCCCGGTCTCGGCCTTCTTCACGTCGAAGTCGGCGGCCTGGATCAGCTTCAAGAGGATGTTCTCGACGTCCTCGCCCACGTAGCCGGCCTCGGTGAGCGCCGTGGCATCGGCGATCGCGAACGGGACGTTGAGGATCTTGGCCAGCGTCTGCGCGAGCAGCGTCTTGCCGCAGCCGGTCGGGCCGAGCAGCAGGATGTTCGACTTCTGCAGCTCGATGTCGTTCTCATCGGACTGCATCATCTGCACGCGCTTGTAGTGGTTGTAGACGGCCACCGAGAGCGAACGCTTGGCCTGTTCCTGGCCGACGACGTACTCGTTCAGGACGTCGTAGATCTCCCGCGGCTTGGGGAGATTCTCGATGTCGAAACTTGGCGGAGCGGTGAGCTCCTCATCGATGATCTCGTTGCAGAGGTCGATGCACTCATCGCAGATGTAAACGCCCGGTCCCGCGATCAGCTTCTTGACCTGCCGCTGCGACTTGCCGCAGAAACTGCAGAGAAGCTGTTCGTTGGAGTCCGTAGGACGTGCCATTCGATTCCTCTCTCCGGATACGGCTCGATCGCCCGATCGCGAAGCCTAAGACTAACTGCTTAGTGCTGCGAGATCACGCGGTCGATGATTCCGTATTCGTTTGCCTCCTCCGAGCTCATGAAGTAGTCGCGTTCGGTATCCGCCCGCACCTTCTCCAGATCCTGGCCCGTGTGGTGGGCGATGATCTCATCCAGTCGTCGACGCACGTCGATGATCTCTTTAGCGTGAATCTCAATATCGGTGGCTTGACCCTGAAAACTTGAAGAAACTTGATGGATCAGGATCTTCGCGTTGGGAAGCGCCATCCGCTTGCCCTTGGCGCCGCCGGACAGCAGCAGCGCGCCCATCGACATCGCGATCCCCACGCAGATCGTCTGCACGTCGGGCTTGATGAACTGCATCGTGTCGTAGATCGCCAGGCCGGCATAGACCGAGCCGCCCGGCGAGTTGATGTAGATCGAGATGTCCTTGTCGGGGTCCTCGGACTCCAGATGCAGGAGCTGGGCGACGATCAGGTTGGCGATCTGGTCGTCCACCGGCGTCCCGAGGAAGATGATCCGCTCGTTGAGCAGACGGCTGTAAATGTCGAAAGCGCGCTCCCCGCGGGAGGTCTGCTCCACCACCATCGGTACGAGTGGGCTCATGGTCCTCGCTTCTTTTGCTTGGGCCGACGGATTCCTGCCGAATGTAGCAACGCGACTCGGTGGCCCCCGCCGCTTAACCTACGAGCCGGGCGTCCAGATCTGACCGGAGGGCTGTTCGCCGCCCTCGCGACCGGGCGTCCACAGCTTCTCGCGCGCCTTGGCCTGGTCGACGCTGATCGGCGTCGCCTCGCGCACCAGCAGCTCGAGCGCCCGGCTGGCCGCGACGTCCTCGCGGGCCCGGTCGAGACGTCCGCTGGAGCGCAGCTGCTCCATGATCTTGTCGATCTCGGTGTCCGCGCGCTCCGCCGAGGGGGCGAGGAATTCCTTGACCTCGTCCTCGCTGGGGTCGATCTGCTCGGCCTCGACGACGGCGGCCAGCACGGCGTCGCGCTTGAGCACTTGCGCCGCCTCGGGCTCGGCCTCGTGCGCCATCGTCTCCTCGTCCTTGCCTGTGATGCGCAGGTAGGCGTCCTTGGAGATCCCGCGCCGCTCGAGCGCCGAGAGGGTCTGCTCGAGCAGCTCGTGCGCGCGCGCGTGAACCAGCTGGTCGGGCAGGTCGATCTCCGCCTCGGCCACGGCGGCGTCGAGTACGGCCTCTTCGAATTCGCGCTCGATCGAGGCCTCATCGGCGGCGCGCAGGCGACCTTTGACGTCCTCGCGCAGCTCGTCCAGCGTGTCGAAGCCGGCCGACTCCGAGGCGAACTCGTCGCTGAGCTCGGGCAGGCGCTTGGCCTTGACCTCCTTGACCGAGACTTCGAACGTCGCGTCCTGGCCGCCGAGCTCACCCGGGTAGTCCTCGGGGAACTTGACCTCGACCGCGCGCTCATCGCCGGCGCTCGCGCCGACGAGCTGATCCTCGAAGCCGGGGATCAGGCGATCGGAACCAAGCTCGAGCAGCTGGTCACGCCCCTCCCCACCCTCGAACGGCTCGCCGTCGATCTTGCCGACGTAGTCGATTACGACGTGGTCGCCGGCCTCGGCCGGGCGCTCGACGGTGTCGAGCGTGGCGAAGCGGTCACGCAGGGTCTCGAGCTCGCGCTCGACGGCCTCGTCCTCCACCTGCGGCTCACGACGGCCGACCTCGAGGCCCTTGTACTGGCCGAGCTTGGCGCGCGGCCGCACGCCGATCTCGATCGAGAAGGACAGCGGCTGCCCGGCTTCGGGCAGATCGCCTACGTTGAGGTTCGGGTCTCCGACCGGCGCGATGCCGGCGTGGTCGATCGCGTCGCTGTACCACGTGCCGAGCGAGCTGCGCAGCGCCTCGTCGAGAACGGCTTCGCGCCCGAGCCGGCGGATGACGACGGGGGGCGGGACCTTGCCCTTGCGGAAGCCGGGCACGCGCATCTGGCGCCCGAGCTGCCGCGCGGCCTGCTCGACGCGACGCTCGACTTCCTCGGCCGGGACCTCGGCGTCCACGCGCACGCGTGACTCGGGAAGCTCCGTGACACTGGTCTTGACTGGAGATGGCGAGGCCATGTCGTCAGACGATAGCTTCCGAGCGTGCTCCAACGGGTTGCCGCCCGGCTGCTCACGGGACCGATTGCGTTCTTTCTCGCGGGTGTAATCGACATCGGGGAATTCGTGGTGCTGTCACTGTGGGCGCGAGCGCGCCGGCGGTGGCGCGGTCGCTGATCAAATGACGGGGCGGGCCGCTACCCGGCCATGGTGACCGACTCGGAGCCGGCCACGCCCCCGCCGGCGAGGCTCCCGCGGATCAGGTTGCGAACTTCGCGCAGGGCCACCGGCAGCGTCGTCGTGTCGTAGCTGCGCGAGGCCTTGATGTCGGACAGCATGCCGAGGCAGCGGTCGATCGCCTCCTGGTTGCGCTGCCACCAGGCGTCGATCGCGGCGTCGCTGTCGGTCTGCTTGCCGCCGTCCCCCAGGATCTCCTGGGTGAGCGCGCGATGCAGGCTGTAGAGGTCGTCGCGCAACGCCGCCCGGGCCAGCGCCTGCCAGCGGTTCTCGCGGGGGAGCTCGATGATCCGGTCGCGCAGCCAGTTGAGCTGGAGCCGCGAGCCGAGCCGGAAGTAGGTCGCCATCACCGCGGTTTGATCGTGACCGGTGCAGTCGGCCACCTCGACGATGTCGAAAGTGAACAGCAGCGACGGCAGCCCGGCCACCTGCCGCGCCAGCTCACCCGGAACGCCGGCCTCGGACCGCTCGGCGGCGCGAGCGTCGAACTTCTCGCGCTCGTCGCCGTCGAGCACGTCGGGGAGCTCCTGCGCCAGCATCTCCGCGCCGTGCTTGAAGTAGCGCGAGGTGCGCGAGATGTCGATCGAGCCTGGGTTCGATCGGACCAGCCAGCGCGTCGCGCGTTCCACGAGCCTGCGCCCCTCGATCAGCATGGCGATCTGTGTCTCGGCCGCCACCTGGTTGTCGAGCTCCTCGACCGAGGACCAGAAGGAGCGCATGTCGAATACCTCGCGCGCTACCGCGTAGCCGCGGGCCAGCGTGGCGACGGGCACGCCCGTCTCCTCGGCGAGCCGGAACGAGAACGTCGTGCCGGCCCGGTCGACCATCTGGTTGGCCACGACCGTGGCGACGATCTCCCGGCGCAGGCGATGGTCGCGCATCTGCTTGGCGTAGCGGTCCGGGAGAGGTGGCGGGAAGTAGCGCTCGAGGTCGTGGTTCAGATAGGGGTCCTCGGGCACGTCGGTGTCCAGCAACAGCGAGTAGAGGTGGATCTTGCAATAGGCCATGACGACGGCAAGCTCCGGCGCGACCAGCCCCTGGTGATCGCTCTTGCGCTCGGCGATCGTGTCCTCGTCGGGGAGGAACTCGATCTCCCGGTTGAGCCCCGCCACCTGCTCCAGGTGGCGGATGAGGCGCGCGTGCACGTCGATCATCGACCCGGATTGCGCCTCGGCCAGGCTCATCGCCTGCGTCTGCGTGTAGGACGCGTAGAGGACCCGGTCGGCCACGGCGTCGGTCATCTCGACGAGCAGCTCGTTGCGCTGCTTCTCGGTCATGTCGCCGGCGCGGACCCGCGCGTCGAGCAGGATCTTGATGTTGACCTCGTGGTCGGAGCAGTTGACGCCCGCCACGTTGTCGATGGCGTCCGTGTTGATCCGGCCGCCGGCCAGGGCGTACTCGACGCGGCCGAGCTGGGTGAAGCCGAGGTTCCCGCCCTCGCCGACGACGCGGCAGCGCAGCTCGCCGCCGTCGAGCCGGACCATGTCGTTGGCCTTGTCGCCGGCGTCGCCGTGTGACTCGCTCGAGGCCTTGACGTAAGTGCCGATGCCACCGTTCCAGAGCAGATCGACCGGCGCCCGCAGGATCTCCCGGATCAGCTCGATCGGCGAGAGCTCCTCGGCTTCGATGGCCAGCGCCTCACGGACCTGCGGCGTCAGCTTGATCGATTTGGCCGTGCGCTCGTAGACGCCGCCGCCTTCGGAGATGATCGACTCGTCGTAGTCGCTCCACGATGAGCGCTCGAGCTCGAACAGCCGTTTACGCTCGCCCCACGACGCCTCGGGATCCGGGTCTGGGTCGAGGAACACGTGGGCGTGGTTGAACGCCGCCAGCAGCTTGGTGTGCTTGGAGAGCAGCATGCCATTGCCGAACACGTCGCCAGACATGTCGCCGATCCCGACCACGGTGAAGTCGGTCTCCTCGATGTTGGTGCCGAGCTCGCGGAAATGGCGCTTGACCGACTCCCAGGCGCCGCGGGCGGTGATCCCCATCTGCTTGTGGTCGTAGCCGCGCGAACCTCCGGAGGCGAACGCGTCGCCGAGCCAGAAGTCGTAATCAGCCGAGACATCGTTGGCGATGTCCGAGAACGAGGCGGTCCCCTTGTCGGCGGCGACGACCAGGTAGGGATCGTCGTCGTCGTAGCGGATGACCCGTTCTGGACCGACCACCTCACCGTCGACGATGTTGTCGGTGACGTCGAGCAGACCGCTCAGGAACGTCTTGAAACACGCGATGGCTTCCTTCTGGAGCGCGTCGCGACCGCCGTCGGCGGGCGGGCGCTTGACGACGAACCCTCCCTTCGAGCCGACGGGCACGATCAGCGCGTTCTTGACCATCTGCGCCTTCATCAGTCCAAGGATCTCTGTGCGGAAGTCCTCGGGCCGGTCCGACCAGCGCAGCCCGCCGCGCGCCACCTTGCCGCCGCGCAGGTGCACGCCCTCGACGCGCGGCGAGTAGACGAAGATCTCGAACTCGGGCCGCGGCAAGGGCAGCACCGGCACGCACGTCGGATCGAGCTTGAACGACACGTGCGAGCGCGGCCCGCCGTCCGCGGCGGGACGGAAGAAGTTCGTGCGCAGGATCGCGCGTAGCACCGAGAGGAACGCGCGCAGGATGCGGTCCTCGTCGAGGCTCTGAACGCCGTCGATCTTCTCCTCGATCTCGCTCACCAGCGCCTCGGCCCCGGCCGAGTCGCGACGATCCGGGTCGAAGCGCTGCGTGAACAGGCGCACGAGCAACTGCGTGACCTCGTGGTGGCCGAGCAGCGTGCGCTCCATGTACGCGTCGGAGAAGGGGATCCCTGCCTGGCGCAGATACTTGGCGACGGCGCGCACGACTGTGATCTGGCGGCCGCTCAACCCGGCGCGCAGGACGAGCGCGTTCAGCCCGTCGTCCTCGAAGTCGCCGCGCCACACACCGAGGAACGTGTCCTGGAAGTCATCGCGCACGCGGTCGACGTCCTGGGCCATGCACTGCAGGCCGAAGTCGTAGATCCACAACGGCTTGCGCCCGGCCGGCGCGATCTCGTACGGCCGCTCGTCGACCACCTTCGCCCCCATGTGCTCGAACGTCGGCAGCACATCGGACAGAGACACGCCACCCGAGCTGAACAGCTTGCAGCGGATCACTCCCTGGGGCGCCTCGAGCGGGCGATACAGGCTCATGATCGGTTCATCGCGCGAGCCCAGCTCCTCGATCCGCGCGATGTCGGCCACGGCCGAGCGAGCCACGCGGTCGTCGCGATAGGCGGGCGGGAAGGCCCGCTCGTAGCGCTTGAACACCTTGCCGCCCGGGTCCTCGCCGTGCTCCTCGATCAGCGCCGCGCGCAGGTCGTCGCTCCACGCGCGGGTGGCCTGGACGAGCCGCTGCTCGACCTCGGCCACGTCTACGTCGCGATGCCGTGCGTCGTCGCAATGGACTATGTAGTGCACGCGCGCGAGCACCGATTCGGAGAGCTGCAGCGACCAATCGACGTGTGAGCCGCCGAACGCCTGCATGAGGATGCGCGCGACGCGCTCGCGGTTCTCCGTGTTGAAGCGATCGCGCGGGACGCAGACCAGGCACTCGACGAAGCGGCCCAGGCGATCGCCCCAGACGAACAGCCGGACTCGCTGGCGCTCGCCCAGGCTGAGGATCCCGATCGCCACGTCGTAGAGCTCGTCAGGGTCGATCTGGAACAGCGAGTCGCGCGGGAAGGACTCGAGGATCTCGAGCAGAGCCTTGGCATCGTGGCTGTCGGGGGGGAAATCTGCGCGACCCATCACGTGCTCGACCTTGCCGCGCAGGATGGGGATCTCCCGCGCGCTGGCCTTGTAGGCGGCGGTCGTGTAGAGACCGAGGAAGCGCCGCTCGCCGGTCACCCGACCGTCGGCGTCGAAGCGCTTGACACTGACGTAGTCGAGATAGGAGGGCCGGTGCACGGTGGCACGCGAATTGGCCTTGGTCAGGACGAGCGGATGCGGTTCGCGCGCCAACGTCCGGGCGGTCTCCGAGAGCTTCGTGTACGGCGTTACCGGCGCGCCGTGCAGGATCCCGAGCCCGGAGTCCGGGATCGCCTTCAGGCCAGCCTCGTCATCGCCCCCGACCAGGTCGTATTCCCGGTAGCCGAGGAACGTGAAGTCATCGGAGGCCAGCCAGGCGAGAAACCGCTTGGCCTCCTCGAGCTCGTCGGCGTCGATCGGCGGCTCGTGCTCGTCGAGCTCGCCGATCAGTGACTCGGCGCGCCCGCGCATCGCGTGCCAGTCGTGCACGGCGGCGTGGACCTCGCGCAGGACTCGTTCGACGTCGGCGCGGAGCTGCTCGCGCTCGGCGCGATCCGGCTCGCGCGCCACCTCCGCGTGAAGGACGGACTCGGGGACGGCCTCGTGGCCGTCGTCGTGGCCGGTTTCAAGAACATCGACCAGATGGCCCTGCTCGTCGCGCCGCACCTCGATGACGGGATGGATCACGAGGTGGATCGGGTGCCCCTGACGCGCCAGCTCCATCGTCACCGAGTCGACCAGGAACGGCATGTCGTCGGTGACGATTTCGACCACTGTGTGCGTGGACTGCCAGCCGTGCTGCTCGATGTCCGGGTTGAACACGTGGACCTTGATCTCGCCCGGCTGGCGCTGCTGCATCTCCTTCCAGTGCGCGACGGCGGCCCCGTACAGGTCAAGCGGGCTGCGGTCGGCCAGATCCTCGGCCGGAACCCATCGGTAGTACTGGCGCACGAAACGCTCGACGGCCGGCGCCTCCGATTCCGGGAAGCGGTCGCGCACACGGGTGAGCACGGTGTCGAGCAGGTCCGACTCGAGCGCTACCGCCTTTACCGCCATCTCGACTCTGTCTCTCCTCCAGGCTTCTGCCCTGTGCCGTCCCGAGCGTACTCCGCAGGGGCGCCTTTGGTCGCGTCTGCCCTATCCGGTGGACGCCTCGAACAAACGTCTGAAAGCGGAGCGCAAGGGCGACTGCGCCGGGTGGTGGTGTCGAGAAAACGAGGAGCTTCGCCGACCCCTGAACCCGCCCGGCGCGCCGCACCGCGCGGCCGGATTTCCCATCTGGAGGACCGCCAACATGAAACGTGTCTTGCTGTCAATGCTGGCGGTGTTGCCGTTGGCCGTCGTTCCGGCGTCAGGCCTGGCGCACGATTCCGGTGAGTCCGGGCCGAGCGGTGGCTCTGCGGGTCCGGTCGCGCTGGTGGCGGGGACGGTCGTGTCGGTCGACGCCACGAATGGCACGTTCGTCGGCAACGCGTTCGTGGCTGGAGGCCTCAAGGGCCATGACGAGGGCGACGGTCCGTCGCAAGCGCCGGTCACGACACAGGTCACGATCACGACCGACTCCGCGACCAAGTTCAATGTCAACGGCCGGGGCGGTTCTGTGACCGACCTCAGCCCGGGCGACCGGTTCTACGCCCTGCTGCACGGCTCGAGCACCGACTCGCTGGACACGCTCGTCTCGACTCCGGCCGCCGCCGTGTTCGCCAAGACACCACCGAAGCCGCGCCAGCTCTACGCGTTCGTCGGCGACGTCACCGGCGTCGACACGACGGTGGGAACCGTCACCGTCAATGTCACCCGCTCGCTCCCAAGCGACCTCGTGCCAGCCGGCTCGGATCCCGTCAGCTTCACGGTGTCAAGCGACACGCTCGTGCTGGGCGGGAGCGCCGGGGGCGGACTGTTCGGCGGCTCGCTCTCCAGCGTGTCAACCGGTGACATCGTCGCCGGTGGCCTGATCGCCGACGGCGGTCTCATGCCAAGCCAGGTCAGCGCCCTGCCGCTGCGGGTGCTGCTCGACCTGCCTGCCGCGGTCGGCAGCGGGGGCAACGACGGCCGGCCGATCGTCACGGCGAAGGCGAAGGCGCTCAAGCGCGCTCTGGCCCTGCTCGGCGAGAAGCCGAAGCCCAAGGTGGCGGCGCACAAGTCAAAGCGCCACCACAAGCACAAGCGCTCTCACGCGCACAAGCACGCGCGGCGCGCGTAACGCGGGGGTTCCGGGGCGTCGTGGCGGAGGTTCGCCGCGGCGCCCCCTGCTCCGCCATCCGCAGAAGTGTCACCCGTCCGGACTGGATGCGAACATACGTTCGCGTGACAAGCGACGGCAACCCCTACGCCCGCTTCCGCCGGGCGCTCGCCACCGGCAACGAGGCGCTGGTCACGGCGGCGGCGCTCGAGCTGCCGCGGATCGCGCTCGATGACGCGCTGCGGATCTGCCTCGTGCTGCGCGGTGGCGACCCGGACCGCTACGAACGGGCCGCCGTCCGCTGGCTCGGCCGGTTCGCCCTGGAGGCCCGCAACGTGACGATCGACGACCTGCGGTCCGCTGCCAACGCGCTCGACGCGTTGCCCGAGCGACCGGCCGACGCGATGGAGCGTTTACAAGGTCTGTGCATTGCCCGCGGTGTCGGATGAGCAGCTTCTGCCGCGTTTGACACCAAGATCCTGTGCATTGGCGCGGGCAATGGCACCTGCCGGCGCGTGACGCGCTGATCTTGGTCTCTTAGCCGAAGTCCAACCGGAGCTGCAGGGGGTTCCTTCCTATGACATGGACGATCGACTGTCGGCGCCTGCGCGTTTTCGTAGCGCTCGTCGCAGTGGCGCTCTGCGCCTTGACCTATACAACCTCGGCCCACGCGGCCACGAGCCCATTCGGGTGCCGGGCCAGTCTGGCCCGGGTTGGGCTTGGTAACGCGACGATCCTCGAACCGATCGTCGCCAACAATCCCGGCACACCATGTGCCACCGACAGTCACGGGGTGCAGTCGGCCTCAGTTCCCTCGGTGAGCAATTTGCTGGCCCTCGCGGGTCCGGCCGCTGTCTACACGTTCTCCTCGGCATCAGAACCGACCACCACGGGTCCGATCGCCCCGGGCGCCACGGCGCTCGCGTCGGTCAACGGGGTGACGATTCCGACGCCCAACGGATCGATCGAGATCGTCGGCCCGGTGCAGGCCAGCGCGTCGTATGAGTGCTCCGGCGGGAAGCTGACGAGCTCGGGTAGCACGACGCTCAGCGTGATCACTATCAACGGTACGAAGATCACGCTCGTCCCCGATCAAGGTGTCACCCTTCCGCTCGGTGGCGGCTCCTACGTGGCCGTCAACGAGACGGTGAAGACGGCGACATCGGTGACCGAGCGGATCCTCGATGTCCACCTGCAGGGCTTGGCCGACGTCGTCGTCGGTGAGGCGAGCGTCTCGCAGAACAGCGCGGATCCGTGCGCCGGAACACTCGGCACGCCTCCGCCCTCGCTCAACCCATGCCCCACAGGGTCGACATTCGACCCCGCAGCCCAGGTGTGCGAGATCGTGTTGCCCGGCGGCACGGTCATCATCGTGGGCCCGCCGTTCCAGGAGGAGACCGGCGGCCAGGTCCTGGCGCTGAGTGTGGCGCGCAAGCTCTACCACAGCAGCTGCCTCCAAGGTCGTGGTCCCAACTACGCGATCGTCGGCACGAACCGAGCCGACCGGATCAACGGCACCCGACGAGCTGAGCGCATCCTGGGACTCGGGGGATCGGACCGCCTCGCGGGCCAGAACGGCTCCGACTGCATCGACGGCGGCGCCGGCAAGGACCGCATCTGGGGCGGCAGCGGCGCCACGGTGCGCGCTTTCGGCGGCACCGGCAACGACCGGATCTCGATTCGCAACGGGCGCGCGTTCGCCCGTGGCGGATCTGGCAACGACCGGATCTTCCTCGGTAACGGCAACGACCGTGCCTATGGCGACTCCGGCAACGACCGGATCGCCGTCGGACGCGGCAACGACAAGATCTGGGGCGGCGCCGGCCGCGACATCCTCACCGCCGGCAACGGCGATGACATGGTCGACGGCGGAGCCGGAAACGACCGCGTGTATCTCGGCAACGGCCGCGATCACATCTTCGGCGATGCCGGCAACGACCGCTTGTATGGCCGCGGCGAAGTCGTATTCATGAGCTGCGGCGTTGGTCGCGACGCCGCCTGGGTGAACACGTTCGCCTCGGGCTGGGCGGCTCGCCACGGCTGTGAACGGATCCACATGATCAAGCCGCACCGGATGTAGCTGACCCCTTCCGGTCTTCGGCCGGGCGTGGCGCGGCCGCTCGAATTCACCCTCGAGCGGTCGCGCCCGCGGACCCGGGTTGCAAACCAACCGCCGCGCTGGCGTTCTGGGTTTCGGCGTTGTAGCTTTGCGCACAAGCTCGCAATCCGGGGGGCGGGTGGCAACTGGCCACACGGTGTCCGACGTCTGCCCACGGTTCGGATGCGCGTGGCCGCGAACCATCGTCGGAGAGAGAGTGCAGATGCCCTACATGAGTTGCCCTCGGTGCGGACTGAGCGTCCGCTTGCCCGCGCCCTACTTGATCCTCGAGAACTGCCCCCGCTGCGTCGCGCGGAGTGACACCGTCGTGCCGATGCAGCTCAGCGAACGCCCGCACGCTGGGCGCGCATCGCACACACCTGGGCCCATGGCTCATGACGCCGGAGCGCGCCCCCGCTCCTCGGCATCAGCAGGTTGAGCCTGGTCCATTCGCGGCCCGGCGTTCCGGCGAGCTCGTGATCCTCTCTCCTCACAGCTCACCGGACGCCGGTTCGCTCAGCCGGTAGCGCTTTCGCGCGCGCCCGCATCATTCCGCGGTCGCGCGCGCCTGCACGCCCTATGTAACGGTTCGTGCTGATGAGCGCGGCTCGCATCGACCAGCCGACGGGTCCGGCGGCGGGACGCATCGGCGGCGCCGCGGCGTTGTCGCTGATCGTTGCCGTCGTGCTCGGCGACTCAGGCGTGGTGACGCTGGCGTTGCCGGAGATCTTGCGGGACTTCGGGGCCGACGTTGGGGATGTCGCGTGGGTCTTGATCGCGTTCAACCTCGTGCTCGCTCTGACGGCGGTGCCGGCGGCCCGCGTATGCGGGCGGAGAGATCCGGCGGACGCGACTATCGCTGGTCTGATCGTGTTCGCGGCCGCGACGACCGTGTGCGCGGCTGCACCGTCGCTCGGCGTGTTGGTCGCGGGGCGAGCGATCCAGGCGACGGGCGGTGCGATGGTGATCGTCGGAAGTCTCGAGCTTCTGGTTGCAGCTACCGGCGCTGAGCGCGCCGGGGCGCGGCGGTGGGCAGTGGCCGGTGTCGCCGGTGCGGCGCTTGGTCCGGTCGCTGGCGGACTCCTAACGTCGGCGTTTTCATGGCGGGCGATCTTCGTGGCGCAGATTCCGGTGGTCCTGCTGGCGCTGCCCGCAGTGAGCGCGTTACGGGGTCGGAGCGTGCGACGTGGCGCGAAGGCGGACGCGGCGCCGGATCGCCCGGATGTTCTGGCCAACTTGGCGTTGGCCCTGATCTCGGCGGCGCTGACGGCAGCGCTGTTCCTGTTGGTGCTGTTGCTCGTGGATGGCTGGCGCAACTCGCCCGCCGTGGCTGCGGTCGCCGTCACGGCGGTGCCGGTTGCGGCGCTGGCGGCGGGCCTCCTGTTCCGGCGCGTGCGCGCCGGGACCCGGTCGGAGGCCGTCGCCGGGTCAGTGCTGATCGCCGGCGGGCTCGCCGGACTCGCGCTCCTGCCGAATGCGGAGCTCGCCTGGACGCTCGCGCCGCAGGTGCTCGTCGGCCTCGGACTCGGGCTCTCGGTGGACTCGCTCACAGCTGCCGCGCTGCGCGACCGGGTCCCGCGGGCGCTTCACGGAGGCTGGACGATCGCCGCGCGGCACGCGGGCGTGGTTGTCGGCCTCGCGATCCTCACGCCGATCTTCACCGCCGACCTCCGCCACGCCGAGACGCCGGCGAAAGAAGCGGTCGCGAGCCTCGTGCTCGACGCGCCGCTTCCCGCCTCGACGAAGCTCGACCTCGCGGAAGGGCTGGGGCGCCGGCTCCAAGACGAGCGCGGCCGCGTTCCCGACGTCCGGCCGGCGTTCAAGTCCCTTCGGCTGCCGGCAACGCAGGCACCCGCGGCCGCGGCCTTGGAGCTCGCTCTGCAAGATCAGCTCAAGCGCGCCGCGACCCGCGCGTTCCGGACCGCTTTCCTTGTCGCGGCGGGACTGGCGCTGCTGGCGCTGGCACCCGCGCTCGCGCTACGTGATCGGAGCCGGTCATGAGGAGGCTCGCGTTGCCGCTCATCGCGGTGCTGCTCGTCGCGGCTGTCCTCGGCGTCCAGGTCGCCGCGGGCGGCGGTGACTACGTGCCGCGCCAGCCGGCCAATCCCTGCGCCGCGCGCCCAATCCCGCCCATCCAGCCGCAGCTTGAACCGCTCGCAGAACAGATCGTCCTGCTCGGTCTCGACAGCGCCGCGTGCCGGCTGGGCATCTCCCGCGAGCGCCTCGTCCTCGCACTCGCCGACACCCGCTCGCTCGACCCGCGCGCTCCGGCCGCGCTCAAGGCAGGCTTGCGCGACGCCGTAGACCGCCTTGGCCGCGAGGGTCGGCTGCCCAAGGTGTCCCAGCTTCTTCCCGATGCGCTCAGTCAGGCCGGTGTGTCGGGGATCGCCAAGACGATCGTCGAGGCGATCCCGGCCAGCCTCGTCGACAACGCGCTACCGACCGCGCCATTGCTCCGCCGCACCATCGACGAGCTCGACGTTGCCCGACTCTTGCATGAACTGGGTGACCCCCGCCAGCTGGGCTCGGCCGTCCGGTCCGCGATCTTGCAGGCAGCGCTGCGCCAGATCCAGGACCGCCTACGCCCGTAGCGCATCGGGACTCACCGCATTAGCACCGGAGCGTCGTCGCGTCTGCCGCCTTCCCTGTGAGACTGCCGAAGGGCTGACAACCGAAAGGGGAGGGAAATGCGCAGGTTCAATAGTTCGACCGCGTCGCTGGCGATCTCGCTGACGGCGCTGTTCGTCGCGCTCGGCGGGACGGCCGTGGCTGTCTCGCAGATCGGCACATCACAGATCAAGAACGGCGCTGTGACCGGCAAAAAGCTCCATTCAGCGGCGGTCAGCAGCGACAAGATCAAATCGCGCGCGGTCGGCTCCAGGCAGCTCGCGACCGGGGCCGTCGGTTCAAAGCAGCTCGCCAACGGCGCGGTCACGAGCTCAAAGCTCGGCACGGCCGCTGTAGGAACGAGTGCGCTCGCCCCTAACGCCGTCACGTCGTCGAAGGTCGCCGATGGCAGCCTGACCGCGGCTGACATCGCGCCGAACACCTTCCTGCCTTCGACGGGGACCGCTGCTGATTCGGCGAAGCTCGGCGGGGTGGCGCCGAACGGCTACCTGCAGGGGACCGGCAAGCTACGCTCCGGCCGGTTGACGCTGGCGCCCGCGACCCTGGCGACCGAGGTACTGGAGCTCGACTTCGGCCACATCTCGGGCCTCTGCGATGCGGGGGTCAGCGGCAAGGTTCGGTTTGTCGCCGACCTGCCGATCGACAATCTGATCGTGTGGACCACGAACTCCGGCGGGACCGTCGACATCCAGACCAGCAACGCGCTGACGGCGGGGACGTTCTACGAGCAACCGCACACCGGCGGGCTGCCCCAGAGCCTCACGATCCAGGCGGCGTACAACGACGGCGGCCACGAGCAGATCGCGACGGCCTGGGTCACGAATCAAACCGCAGGCGGCCAGTGCGTGTTCACGGGGCAGGCGATCACGACGCTCTGATCGCTGCACGAAACGGACCTGGGAAGCGCTCCCGGTCGACGTGACCCGCGCAGCGGTCAGCCGTTGATCCCGTGCCACAGAGCTACTTCGACGCGCCGTGCGCCGCGCCGGCCTGAGAGCCGGATGCGGCGGACGGCGACATCGTCCGTGGTGCTCGTCTCGTGCAGTAATCCGAGCGGGTTGACACGTACGGCGATCTTGTAGCTGCCGTTGGGGACGTTGGTGATGTCGAACGCTTGGCCTGCCACGGTCTGCTCATAGGTGTCACCCCAGCCGGGAGGCAGCTGCTCGCGGAGCCAGATCGCTCCCGGCTGCTCCAGGTCGCACACGCTTCCGCCGAACCCGAGCGCGACTTGCGCGCCTGTCGCGCCGGAGACTGTGAGATCGACCGGATCGGTGGGAGCGATGCAGAACGATTGCTTTTCACTGACGATCGTCCGGGACCCGCCCACCAGCTCGTAGGAGGCAAGCTGACGTAGGTCCCAGTGGTGATGCCCTTGGCGCGTGTCGAACTCGAGCGTTCCCGCCGGCGCACGTCCTACGACGTTCCCGATCGCATCGAAGAAGTACTCGTAGGCGTTCATCACATTGCTGTGCGCTCGCCGGAAGCCCTCGATCGAGAACGGCGCGGGGCCGGCGTTACAGATGGTCGCGTTGAACGTCAGAACGTCACGGAGCGGATGCTTGCCAATCCCGGCCAGCCGGACCGTGGGCAGCCCCGGCACTCCGAGGGGAGGGCCGCCGCGGCTGCCTCGCGGGCGAACTGCGATGTGCCAGGCCGGAGCCGCGACAAGATTCGGCATCGTGGCGGGCGCAGGTGTGGTCACCGTCCTCACCAGTCGGGGCGTGAGAGCATCACCTGCATCCTCTGGTTTGCGACTCCGGGGAGGACCTGGCGGCCGGCGGACACGCCGCGGTCGCGAGTGCAGCACTCGCATCCGCACCGTGGCCGCGGCCTGCCCGGCCGGAATCCCGAACAGCTGGCGGTATCGACGTGTAATGCTCACGCTCGCCGTATATCGACCGGGCTTCAGCGAAACCCAGCCATGGCGATCCGGCGGCAACAGACCTGCCGGAAGCGCGCCAAGCGGAACCACGCCGAGCGGAAAGCCCACGGAGGAGCCAGGGCCGAGGACTGCGCTGACCGCCCAACCAGAGTCGATGCCCCAAACCTCTCCGCGAACGAACGGAAACGAGCTGAATCCCGGGCAGAACGGCAAATATGTCGGGTTGAGCCGCCCTGAGTCATCGACCCGCGATGTCTGACCACTCGGGCAGAACGTAACCTCACGCCGAGTCACAACGCGGCCACGACCGTCTGCGAACCGGACGCTGAGGAAGCGCTTCAGGCCCTGGGTCGGATCGACAAGTCGCGCCGGAATCGAGCGCAGGGGGCTGCCGGTTGCCGCATCAGCTTGGAACGCACGCCAAGCGCCATAGCCCGGCCGCGCGACATCGATCTGGAACCCGCCGTCGGTCGCAGCGACCCACAAACCAAGGTCGACGGCGCCGAAGCGCAGGTCCTCCGGCGTCACAGCGATGCTGCGAGCGCTCCCAAACAACCGCAACGATGGCTGGGCGGCCGCGGACGCCGAAGGCACGGCGCCAATCGCAGCGGCCAACGCCGCGGCAGCCACTAGCGCGGAGAACTGACACCGGCGCACAAAACGCACTAGCGTCTCCCTTCACGTCACCTCCATCGGAAGCGACACTCGAAGTGAGTAGGTCACGAACGGCGTCTCGGCGCCCCGCCGTCACCTCAAAGCACACGATAACGTCAGTTCCGGCCCATGTCGACAGTGACAATTCGCTACCTGATCGTCGGTGGGCTTGTGCAGCACCAACCATCGATGTGCGGATAGGCGCCGGCTTTGCCGCCAGGCAGTTGCTGTGTGACCCGGGAGATCGCCTCGATACGGGGGCGGCCCGTGGCACGGGTGAAGATCCATTGGTTCGCGGCGGGCCAGCTGATGAGCAGCCATCGGCCGTCGGGTGACCACGCGACTTGGCTCAGGCCTTGACCAGTGAAGATCTTCCTCGACGCCGACGGGGAGGGCGGCAGCTCGGTGACCGTGAGATCTTCGCCCGTGAGCAAGGCAAGCGTGCGCCCGCTGGGCGATAGTTCGGCGTCGCGCAACCTGGTGCGGCCGGGCGCTCTGACCTGGGCGATCGGCCGCCCGTTGGCGTTGTAGACGACCGCGGTGGTGGCGAGGCGCACGAGCAGGCGCTTGCCGTCGCCGGACCAGGCGAGCTGCTGTGGTCGCGCGACGAGATGCAGGGCCTGCTGGATCTGGCCGGTGTCCGCGTCGCGGGTGATGATCGTTTGCTGGTCGGTGGCGTAGGTGAGCTCGTAGGGGTGGCCGGGCCGCCAACTCGGAGCGACATTCGCGACGTGAGCCGCAAGCTGCCGGTCGCCGGTGCCGTCGCCGTTGATCACGCGCAGTGTGCGCGCGCTGAGGTAGGCGATCCGGTAGCCGCTGGGGTAAAACCAGCGGGGCGCGTGGACTGCGGGCCGGTCGATCGCCCAGCGCACTGTGCCGTGCGGGTCGAGCGCCGCGAGCTGATCGTTGGCAGCTACCGCGACGTAGAGGCCGTGTGGCGACCAGTCCGCTTGCTGCCAACCCCCGAGGCGGCGCTTGGAGCCGTCGGCGGCGATCGTCCAGGCGCCGTTGGCGCCGGAGACGAGGAGCCGTCCGGGGGCCGCGAGCGAGAACAGCGTGCTCTTTGCGGTTCGTATGCCGAGCGCTTTGTCAATCCAACGGTGCACGGTCGCGCCGGCCGGTGTGAGCGTGATCGCGCCCGCGACCGCTAACACCGTGAGGGCGAGCGCGAGCCTCAGTCGCGGCCTTTGCCTTTGGCTGGGAGCGCGCTCTGCGTAGACCCTTTCGAGGGCCGTCCAGGCGCGTTGCTCGGCGTCGGGCTCGTCGGGGGCGCGGAAGTGGCGTAGGTGACGCTCGGCGGGGTGGCGGGACCCGCGGTTCATTGCACTGCGCTCCGCAGCTCGGAGTCGAGCGTGTCGAGCGCCCGCCGCAGGCGCGAGTTGACAGTTCCCCGCGGCAACCCGAGCGTGCGCGCGATCTCACCGGGCGTGTACTCGAGGACGTAGCGCATCACTACGACCGCGCGATGATCTGGCGAGAGACCAGCCAGCCCGCGCAGGAGCTCCTCGGAGTAACCGCCCGGCTCCGGCGGCGACGGCCGATCGGGCAGTGGGTCGTGGCTCTCACGCCGGGCTGCCCGGGCACGTGCCCAATCGATCGCGCGGTTGGTCACGATCCGCCCCAGCCACGGCGCGAACGCACGGCGGCGGTCGAACCGGTCGAGCGTGCGGATCGCTGCCACGAATGCCTCCTGGGCTATGTCCTCGGCCGCGGCGTGATCGTGCACGATCAAAAACGCGGCGCGATATGCACGCCGCCAATGGCGGCGGAAGAGCTCCTCGAAGGCGTCCCGCGAGCCGACCTGCGCAGCGCGGATCAGTGCACGCTCGCTGGCACGCCGCCGCTTGCGCTCCGCAGGCGGCGCCCCTTCAAGCACGAATGCCTCGGCGCCGCCCAGCATCGGTTCACCAGGAGTCGACACGAGTGAGGTGCATCGTCCCTATCTACGAGTCACGGCGCGCAAGAGGTCCGTGGGAAGGCTGGCGTGATCGGGCCGGGTGTGCGGGTGATCGACCGCACCAGGCCCCGAAGGTCGTCTTCCTGCCAGGCGCATCGGGTGATCGCGACTTCTGGGCTCCGGTCGCCAATCAGCTCCTGAGCGACTGGCGGCCACTTGTTTGGAGCTGCCAAGGGCTGGCCGCATGTCCCGCGGTCCTCCAGACGCGGTGCGGCGGCAGCGACCATCGGGGAAAGATGTTTCATGGGCTCGCTCCCCCGCGGCCGCTACGATCAGCCTCAATATGCTGGCGCAACCGCCTCTGACCTCGTTGCCGCGTCGCCGCGTATCGGCACCGCAGGCGCCGAACGGATGAGACGCCGAACGCTGAGGGTCGCAGTTTTGACCGTGGGCACGGTGCTCGCGATGCAGCCGGTTGGCTTGGTGCCGTCGGCGCAGGCGGATACCTGCGTCGTGAGGGTGACCATGACCACGGGGCAGCATCGAACCTTCAGGGTCCACGTCCCGGCCGGAACGCCCGTATCGGCGATGCACCTGCCGGTCAGGCGCCGGATCGTGAGATGGGTCAAGTGGTGCCGGTCGGGTCCGTCGTCCGCGACGACCCGGACGTCGAGCACGACCCAGAGCTCGAACGCGACGACGGGCAGCGGTTCGACGAGCACCACGAGCACCACGACTTCAACCGCCACATCCTCGACTTCTACGTCCACGACCCGATCGACCACGTCCAGCCGTACCTCGCAAACGACGACGAAAACGAGCTCGAGCACGAGCCGGACTCGGTCATCCACCTCGACTGCGCCGTCCACATCCACGCATTCCTCGACGTCGAGGACCGCCACCAGATCGAGCCCGACCACGACGAGGACCTCGGGCGGCCTGACGGCGCCGTCGCGTCAGGGCCCGAGCCCCAGCCGCGGGCCGTTCTCGTTTGCGCTCCCGGGTGCGGCGCCGATTGGGGTGCCGAACTTCTTCATCGACTCCTTCCGGATCCCGCCGTTTTTGTTGCCGATTTATCAGGCGGCGGGGATTCAGTACGACGTGCCGTGGCAGGTGTTGGCGGGGATTAATGAGATCGAGACGGATTACGGCCGGAATTTGTCGACGTCGAGTGCGGGTGCTGTTGGGTGGATGCAGTTTTTGCCTGAGACGTGGAAGTCGTGGGGTGTTGATGCGAATGGCGACAAGATCGCGGATCCGTATAACCCGGTGGACGCGATTTTCTCGGCGGCGCGTTATCTGCATGCGGCGGGTGCGTCGAAGAGCATCAATAACGCGATCTTTGCCTATAACCATGCGGGTTGGTATGTGCAGTCGGTGTTGTTGCGCGCGAAGTTGATCGGCGGGATGCCGGATCAGTTGATCGGGGCGTTGTCGGGTTTGGTGGAGGGGCATTTCCCGGTCGCGGCGCCGTCGAAGTACGCGGATAACTCGGTCACGGCGTTGGCGAAGAAGCGGGTGAGGTCGGGTAACGCGGCGATTCCGGTGGCGTCTGATCCGAAGAGCAAGGACGTCTCGATCTTCGCGAAGCGGAACTCGCCGGTGATCGCGGTCAACGACGGGAAGATCGTCAAGGTCGGGCAGAACGCCGGGTGGGGCAGGTTCGTGCAGTTGCAGGACGAGACGGGCAACATCTTCACCTACGCGCATTTGGGTGAGGTACCAAAGAGCTATCCGGTGCCTAAGCCGGTGAAGATCACCGCCGCGCAACTCACGAAGCAGTTGTCGGCTCCGGTGCTGCCGTCGCCGAAGGCGCCGGCTAGTGCGGGTCAGCAGCGCGGCGCGAGCACTCCGTCGACGGCGCAGGCGACGAGTCAGGCCAGGCAGGAGAAGAAGCTGACGTTGCCGGTGACCAACGGTCCGGCGACCAAGAGCCAGACCACG
>JBJMLD010000071.1:0-14329 GCA_045805545.1 Solirubrobacteraceae bacterium
ATGGCGCCGGCTGACGCGCGCCGCGACGGCGGTCGCGCTGATCACGGCGCCGGCCTTCTTCCTCGTCCTCTACGACTCCAACCACCTGGGGCTCGTGCCGGCCCTCATCGTGACCGTGCTGGGCGTGCTGTTCTTCCGTGGCCTGGTCGAGGTGGTGGCGCGCAAGCTGATCCCCTCCCCCAGCCTGTACGGCGCCGACGCGAGCCTCAAGGAAGAGGACATCATCGCCCGCCGGCGGTACTGGTACTGGCGGACGAAGTTCCGCCGCCTGCCCGTCTTGATCCTGTTCATCCTGCTGCTGCTGGCCCTCTGCCAGGTGCTGTTCGCGTTCGCCGGGGTCAGTGCGCCGTTCTTCAACCCGTTCCAGGGCCTGCGGCAGATCTTCCCGCCAGACACGCTGCCCCAGCTGGGCCTCGTCTTCATCCAGCTGCCGCTGCTGTTCTTCGTCAACTTCGCGATCTTCTTCGGGCCGTTCCTGTTCTTCGCGGTGCGCCAGATCCGGGGCTACGAGCCGGGCGACGCCAGCTGGGGCGTGAAGATCGACGATGTCCGCGGCCAGGCCGAGGCCAAGGAGGAGATCACGCGCGTGATCACGCTCTGGCAGTCGGGCGAGGCGTTCGAGAAGGCGGGCGGCAAGCGCGAGCGCGGCCTGCTCTTCCTGGGCGCGCCGGGCACCGGCAAGACGATGATCTCCAAGGCGATCGCCACCAATTTCAACTGCCCGTTCGTGACCATCCCTGGCTCGGGCTTCGCCGGCATGTTCATCGGCATGGACGCGATCACCGTCCAGTTCCTGGCCCACAAGGCGCGTAAGCTGGCCAAGAAGTGGGGTGGCCAGTGCATCGTGTTCATCGACGAGATCGACGCCGTCGGCATGCGCCGGCAGGCGCTCCAGGGCGGGATGGCCACGGGCTCGGAGCCCAGCTCGATGAGCGACCTCTGCTTCTTCGGCCCGAACGGCTCGCTCACCCCAACCGGGGACCTGGTGATCGAGTCACGCGCCTGGCGCGAGAAGCTGTTCGCCCAGCGCGCCGAATCCACCGTCACTGGCTACGCGATGTTCTCCGAGCGGGTGGGCGAGAAGCTCCGCCGCTTCTATCCGGGCTTCGGGATGGGCGGCGGCATGGGCGGCCAGGCGCTCAACCAGCTGCTCGTGGTGATGGACGGCATCGACGAGCCGCCAATGATGCGCAAGTTCTTCACCAACCGCCTAAACAGCTTCCTCGATGCGATGTTCGTGGTGCCGCGCAAGGTCGGCCCGGTCCCCCTGCGGATGAAGCCGCCGCGCCCCCGGCAGGAGCAGATCTATTTCATCGGAGCGTGCAACGTCCCGATAACCGTGCTCGACCCAGCGCTGACGCGCGCGGGCCGGATGGGGCGCCATATCTGGTTCCGCACGCCGACCAAGGACGACCGGCTGGACATCTTCGACCTGTACCTGGGAAAGGTCGCGCACGAGCCGAACCTGGACACGAGGCGCCGCCGCGACGAGCTGGCCCGGATCACGAGCGGCTACTCGCCGTCGATGATCGAACAGTGCTGCTCGATGGCGCTCACTATCGCCCACTCCGAGGGCCGGCCCGAGTTCGCCTGGCGGGACATCGTCGAGGCCATGACCACGGTGGAGACCGGCACGGCGCAGAACATCGAGTACATCCAGGAGGAGACCCGGGCTGTGGCGATCCACGAGGCGGGCCACGCGGCCGCGGGCCACGTCTATCTCGAGGAGGAGGTGCTCTCAACGAGGCTTTCGATCCGCAAGCGCGGCGGGTCGCTCGGCCATTATCAGAGCATGGAGAAGGACGAGCGGTTCTCCCACTTCCGCAGCCGGGTAATGGGTGAATTGATCATGACACTCGGAGCGATGGCGGCCGAGCAGGTGTTCTACGGCGAGAACTCGCAGGGTGTGAGCGGTGACGTCTACACGGCAACCGCCACCGCCGCCTCAATGGTCGGGATCTGGGCGATGGGGCCCGAAGCCGTGACGCTCAACGGCCTCGACGTCAAGGAGGACACAGACGAGGTGCTGAAGCGCCTGGAGCGCATCGGCACCACGATCATGAACCGCTCGACCGGTCAGAGCATGTTCAACGAGAACCCGCTGGGAGCCGTGCTCGGTGACCGTGACAAGCGTCGAGCCGCGGCGCAGATCCTCGGTCAGGCCTACGTCACGGCATACGCGCTGATGGCCTCGAATCGACAGCCGCTCGAGCGCATCGCCGATGTCCTGATCGAGCGCAAGGAGCTTCACGGCGACGAGGTCGTCGATCTGCTGAGGACGGTCGGTCTGAAGCGACCCAAGATCGACCTGATGGACGATCGGACCTGGCCCAAGGTGTGAGCGAGACGGCCCCCCACATGCATCGCTTCCGCGCCGCGATCGCGACGCTGGTCGGGATCGCTATCGGGGCTGTCGCCGTAGCGCTGGTCGTGATCGCCAGTGGCAGCGGCGCCACCCACGAGCAACAGTGGTCGAGCTGGTCGCCGTCCGACGGCGGCACGCTGGGAGCGCGCGAGATCGCCGACCACGTCGCCCCCTTCTACCGCATCTCCCCGGTCGATCAGCTCGACGTCGTCACGGTCGTGAACCTGAGCACCGCGCCGGCCTCGGCGACCACCACGAGCAGCTCGTCGGGCGGCGGCCTACAGGTGGCGGTGCGGTCTGACCCGTCCTCGAGCCAGGTGTCGCTGCTCGGCGGGCACACGATCGCCTACAACCTGTGCGGCATCGGCAGCTCTAACTGCTCGATCACCGCCGGCAAGCCCTCCCCCGAACGGCTGCTGCTACTGCGGCGCCAGGCATTGGAGCTGGCCCTGTACACGTTCAAGTACATCAGCGGCGTGCAGAACGTCGTGGCTATCCTGCCGCCCGGCCACACGGTGCAGGGCTGCACCGGCATCTGTCCTAACCCGCATGTGAAAGCCGCGGTCAAGCCTGTCGACATCGCGCTCCTGTTCGTGCGCGCCGAGTTGAAGCCGTGGCTCAGCCAGCCGCTCAGTGCCACCTTCCCGGAGCGCTTCCCGCCCTCGGTTGGCGATCTGACCGTGTGGAAGCAGACGCCCGAGGCGGGGCTCGTGGCTCAGATCACCGAGCGCGGCCTGTTCTCGGAGAAGCTCGTTCAGGCCCAGGACGGAAGCAACCTCATCGTGCTGGATCCGCAGCCGCCTCAGTAGGCCGCTGTTCCCAGCCCGGGCACTCCGTCACGGGGATCCGCGGGTAGCGCGGGAAGCGGTCCGGTTCCGTCCTCGACCGCAGGCAGAGCGAGAAGACCGAGCCGCGGGTGGTGCGCACGAGTTGCTGGTGGGCACACGTGTTGCAGAGCCCGGCCGGCGGGAGCTCAGAATCATGAGGCTCGGACGTCACTGAGCACTCAGAATCCTGAGGCTCGGACGTCAGTGAGCACCTGCCGGCGCGTCCCCCTGGCCGCCACGCCGATGAATGTGATCCGTCTCGCCCGCACGCGGTAGACGTAGCGCCAACCGCCGTGGTGAAGCGTCCCGAGCCGCACGCCCGGACGGCCGCCTACGCGATGGCCGACCTGCAGCGTGCCGGCGCGGTAGCCCGGTGCCGTGGTGGCGATCAGCCCCGCACGTCCGGACGCGCGAAACACGACGTCCGCGAGCGACCTGGACGAGCCCGTCACGCAGTAGCGAAATGCCCGCCCCGGCCTGGCCGCCGGCTGTCCCGCGGCGTAGAGCACGGACTGCACCCCCGCTCCGAGGCGCAACGGCCCGGCGCCCTGGCCGCCCAGGGCGCCGTAGAACGGCCGGCAGGCACTGGCCGGCACGCCGTACGCCCGCTCCCACATCTCCAAGTACGCCTCGGCGCCGTGGAACATGTCGGTCAGGATCGGCCGCCCGGCCAGCGTCTGGAGCTCCTGCAGCCAGTCGGGGAACATGCCGTAGTTCGCCACGCCGTCGCGGTTCAGATCGAACACCCGCTGGCCCCATTGCTCGCGCGTGAACGTGACCGCGCCGTCGTAGGACTTGAACGGGTAGGCGATCGGGTGCCCGGAGGTCGGCTGGCTCTCCTCGGCCAGTCCGTTCATGTCGGCGCCGTAGCCGAACCCGAGGCCGGAGTAGAAGCGTGGGTCACGGATCTGCCGGCTCGTCTGCCACTGCGAGATGAACGATTGCGGCGATGCGCCGGCGATCGGCGTCATGAAGCCGCCGAGCCGATAGATGCGCGGGTTCTCCTCCGGCGAGTCCCACGAGTGAGCGGAGACCACGCCCGAGTAATGATGGGCCTCGAGGATGCCCAGCGCGGCGTCGGCCGTCTTGGCGTCCATGTGGTCGAGCTCGACGAGGAAGTGCTGCTGGATCATCTTGTCGAGCAGGTACGCGCCGAGATCGGTCAGGCCCCGCGTGTTGCAGTGCGGTGGTGCCGGATACACGGGCAGCACTCCGCCGGGCATCATCGTGGCGCCGACTCCGCTCAGGATCTGCGACAGCGCGCCCGGCGGCAGAACCGTCAGCTGCGTGTTGTCGTGCTCGGGCCCGGTACACGTCTGCACGTTGAAGAAATGGCCGGTCTCGAGCTGGTTGCCACCGTTGACGAGCAGCCCGATTTCCCCTCCGTCCATCTTCGCCCCGCCGAACGCGTTGTCGAACTTGTGCACGGGGAAGAAGGTCGAGACGCCGAGTCCGCGGACCTCGTTCAGGCCGGCGTCGATCTGGGCGCGGTCGCACTTCGGTGTGCCGAGAAACTCTCCACAGTGGAAGAGGTCTGAGACCTCGATCCCCTCGACCACAGCCAGCCGGCCCGAGTTGATCACCTGCCGGGCCTGGAAGGGGTTGGTGACGATCCGGAAGAAGCCTTGCCCAGGGCCGCCCGACTGGGCGTCGATGTAGTCCTGGAGCGCGCGCAGGTCCTTGGCCTGGAGACGTACCGCGGCCATGTCGTCGCACGGGTTGCGGCGCGTCGTCATCAGCGTGCACAGCGCCTCGTTGTCGACCAGCTGCGTGACCATCACCCGTAGGCCGGCCATCCAGGCCCGCTTGATGCCGGTGTAGTAGTCGCCCTCCTCGGCCAGATCGGTCGGCAGCGGCCAGTCGTGGAAGGTGGGCCAACCGCGGGTGTCGTGCTGGTGGAAGGGCTGGCCGTAGTCGATGAAGCTCTCGACCTGGCCGTTTGACCCCTGCTCATAGGGCGCGCAGTCGGGCAGCGCAAACGGGATGCCGAACGCGTGCCAGGGACGGCCGCAGTGCCAGTCGCCGCCGAGGAATTCGAACGCAGTCACGTGGGTATGAGCGTCGATCGTGCCGTTCACCTGCGACTCGGGGCTGGCGCCGGCGAATGGGCGCCCACTAGCGTCGACATCTGCCTCCGGATAGCTGGCGCAGCCCGACGCCGGCCGGAACGAGACGGCCACACGCTCCCCGGTCGCCAGATTGGTGATCGTGAAGTGGCCGTCGACGACCCACACAGTGCTATTGCTCGGCGAGCTCTCAGGCTTCAGGCCGGCGCCGAGGAAGTTCCCTGGCCCGCGGTAGAGCAGGTACTGGCCGAGCGTTGCCGCCTGCATGCGGAACGGACCGAGGACCTGACCCGACGCGGTGCGCACGGAGTAGCAGCCGTGCACCAGGCTGTACCGGCTGAGGTTAGGCGGGATGGCCCGGCCGGCCTTTGCCGTGGGCGAGGCCGCACCGCCAACGGCAAACAGCGCGCCGGCGAAGATCACCGACACCACTACGAGGGCTCCCAGCTTCTTTCGCATCACCGCGTCGCCTCCTCAAGCGCCAACACAAACGACTCATACGGCCGGCCCGTGACCTGTGCCAGGGCCGCCTCGCACGTCCGGTTACTCGAAACGCAGACGTCGAACCATTGCCCGTCCAGCTCCTGCGCCACGTCGCGCAGCGCCGAGGCTGGCAGCTCCGGATGCAGCCAGCCGCGATCCCCGGCCATGCCGCAGCAACCGCTCGCGACTGGAACTACGACCTCCTCGGCAAGACGCTGCGCGATCGCCACCAGCTTCGGACCGAGGCCGAGGTGCGCCCCCGAGCAGGTGCTGTGCACGACTGCGCGCCGTTGCGTGCGCACCACCTCAAGCCGATCGAGCAGGTGATCGTGGACCCAGGCGATCGAGTCGAGCACCTCCACCCCATCGACCGCCACCTCGCTGATCAGGCCATGACTGCACGAGCTGGCATCGACGACGACCGGCAAACGGCCATCGCCGCTCCAGCGCCGCAGCGCAGCCGAAACCTGCTCGGCCATCCGCTGCTGGCCTCGGGCATAGCCCTTCGAGCTCCACGGCGTGCCGCAGCAGTAGCCGGCCACGTCGTCAGGGATCCACAGCGCCAGCCCGGCGCGGCGGGACACGGCGACCAGCGCCTCGGGCAGGGTCGGGTGGCGCTGGACGCCGGGTGCGTTGCCGAAGATACGGTTGATGCAGGCCGGCATGTACACCGCGGCAGCGCCCTCGCGCACCGTGAACGGCAGCTGGGCGGGGGCGGCCGGCGGGATCGTCGGCCGCAGCGCACGCGCGGCCGGACCAGCGACCCGCAGGCCCGCGCGCGCCGCGCGCTCGACGGTCCCGTAGCGCTTGGCCGCCACCTCACCCGCCGCTTCGGCCCGCTCGCCATGCGCCTCGCGCCGCAGCGCCTTGACCAACTTGCCGGTGTCGATCGCCACCGGGCAGGCGTGCATGCACGATCCGTCGGCCGCGCACGTGTCGATCCCGTCGTACTTGTACTGCTCGCGCAGCGCCGTCTGAACCGGCGAGTCCTGTGGCTGGCGCGCCATCTCGCGCCGCACCACGATCCGCTGGCGCGGCGTCGTGGTCACGTTGCGCGACGGGCACACCGGCTCGCAGAACCCGCACTCGATGCATTTCGTCGCGACGTCCTCGATCTCCGGTGTCGACTTGAGGTTGCGCAGATGGACCTCGGGATCGCGGTTCAGCACCACGCCGGGCGCCAGGATCCCATGCGGATCAGCCAGTTGCTTGACCCGCCACATCATCTCGGTCGCCTTCGGCCCCCACTCGCGCTCGACGAACGGGGCCATGTTCAATCCGGTCCCGTGCTCGGCCTTGAGGCTGCCGTCGTACTTGTCGACGATCAGCTCGACGAGGTCGTTCATGAAGGCGTCGTAGCGGGTCAAGTCGTCCGGCTCGCCGAAGTTCGGCGTGAGCAGGAAGTGAAGGTTGCCGGCCGAGGCGTGGCCGGCCAGGCCGGGCAGGAATCCGTGCTGGCCGAGAAGGGCCTGAAGGTCCTTGGCCGCCTCAGCGACGCGCGCCGGCGGGACACATACGTCCTCGATGATCAGCTGCACGCCCGGGGGCCGGATCGCCGCGAGCAGCCCTTGCATGCCCTCGCGCACCCGCCACACCATCTCGATCTCCTCAGCGTCGCGCGTGAACTGGGGCCCCTCGACCATGGGGCGTCCGTCGAGGACCTTCAAGGCGTCCCGTACGGGGCCGTCGAGCTCGGCGGGATCCTCCGCCCGGAACTCGATGAGCAGCGCGGCCGCCGCCGGCGGCAGCGTTTGCCAGCGCTCTGGCGTGCCTGGCATGTTGTACGAGGCGGCGATCAGCGTCGGCGCGACCATCAGCTCAGTCGCCGTCGCGCCGAGGGCGACGAGCGGCCCGACCGCCTGAGCCGCGGCATCGAGATCCTCGAAGAAGACGAGCGCGATCGTGGGATAGCGCCCCAAGGGGACCGTCTCGAACACGGCCTCGGCCACGAACGCCAGCGTGCCCTCGGACCCCACGACAAGCCGGCGAAAGATCTCGAGCGGGGTGTCGGCGTCGAGGAACGCGCACAACCGGTAGCCGGTCGTGTTCTTGATCTCGAACTTGCGGCGCACGCGCTCGGCGAGTTCGGTGTCGGCGCGCAACTCGTCGCGAATCTCCGTGAGCCCGGCGGCCAGATCCGGCGCCGCGCCGGCGAAGCGCTCCTCAGCGTCGGGGGCGGCGGTATCGATCACGGCCCCATTCGCCAGCACGAGCGTCAGCGCGCTCACGGTCTGATAGGAGTCGGCGACGACCCCGCAGCGCATCCCGCCTGAGTTGTTGGCGATCACGCCGCCGACGCAGGCGATATCCGTGCTGGCCGGATCGGGTCCGAGCTTGCGGCCGTGGCGGGCCAGCAGCCGGTTGACGTGGCCGAGGACGATGCCGGGCTGTACGCGCACGCGCCCGCCACCGTCGAGCACGCGGGCGCGGTTCCAATGCCGGCGTACGTCGACGAGCACGGAATCGGTCTGCGACTGGCCGTTCAACGACGTGCCGCCGGCGCGGAACACCAGCGGCGTCCCGGTGGCGCGGGCGAACGACATCAGCCTGACCACGTCCTCGACGCCGTGCGGCATCGCCACCGCGCGCGGGATCAACCGGTAGGGGCTGGCGTCCGAGGCGTATTTGACCACGTCGATGGCCCGGGACAGCACCTGCTCCTCGCCGAGCGCGGCTATCAGCCGGCTGCGCAGCGGCTCCGGGGTCCCCGCCGCGACCCAATCGGGCGCCCGGTCGGGCGCTGCGGTATCGGTGGCGATGGCTATTCCAACCACATCCCTGAGGCGACGCGGGCCTGTACCAGCCGCGGGCCGTCGTCCGCGGCGATGTCCTCGCTCAGCGCGGCGTGAAGCTCCTCGGTGCTCGTCACCTCACGCGCCGGCATCCCGTACCCGCGCGCCACCGCGGCCACGTCCAATCCCGGCAGCTCGAGCCCGGGCGCGCCCTGAACCTGCTCGAGCATCGAGAACCACTTGAGGATCATGTACTCCTCGTTGCGCAGGATCAGGAACGTGACCGGGACCTTGTAGGCGACCGCGGTCCACAGCGCCGTGATCCCGTACTGGGCCGAGCCCTCACCGAGTACGCACACGACGGGTCGCTCGGGCTGGGCCAGCTGTACGCCGACCGCAGCCGAGATCCCGAACCCGAGGCCGCCACTGGCCCCGAAGAAGTAGCTGCCGGGGCGCGACAGGCGCAGCCGGTTACGAACGGCCAACGTGCTCGACGGTGTCTCGACCACCGCGATCGCGTCCGCCGGCCAGACCGCGGACAAGACGGCTGCGGCCTGCGAGCCGCTCATCGGGTCGCCTTCCGGCGGCTGGCCCGGCTCCGGCCTGGGCACGGGGGCGGCCCGGGTCGATTCGTCTACGAGCTCCACCAAGCGCGCGAGCGCCTTGCCGACGTCGCCCACGATCGCCTCGCCCATCGGTGCGCGCGCGGCTTCTCCCGGGTCGCTCGTGATCGCCACCAGCTCGGCACCGGGCGGCAGGAACGGTCCCGGGATGTACGGGTAGTACGGGAACACCGATGAGCCGATGACGAGCACGAGGTCGTGCTCCTTCAGCGTCTCCGAGATCGCGCCGATGGCCGGCGGCAGGAGGTTCACGAACTGAGGGTGGTTCTCCGGGAACCCGAGGCGGCTGCCGCCCGTGGCCGGGCTCGCCCACACCGGCAGGCGCTGCTTCTCGGCCAGGGCCACCGCCGCGTCCCAGCCCCCGCTCGTGTCGATGTCGGGGCCGGCCACGAGTACCGGATTGCGCGCCTCGCTCAAGCGCGTGGCCAGGCGCTGCAGCGCCGCATCGTCCGGGCCGGCGCGCCCCGTGACCGACCGGGCCAGCGCGTTGGCGGCCACATCGTCGTCGGCCTCGACAGCCCAATCGTCCATCGGGATCGAGACGAACACCGGGCCGCGCGGCGCGAGCGTCGCGTAGTTGATCGCGCGCGCGATGGCGTAGGGAACGTCCTGAGCGCGCGGCGGCTCATGGCTCCACTTGACATACGGCTGGGGCCCGACGACCGCGTCGCGGTTGGTCAGGTTCGCCTCGATCGCGACCTGCGCGCGCACCTGCTGGCCGGCCGTGATGACCAGCGGCGCCTTGTTCGCCTGCGCGTTGAAGATCCCCCCGACGGCGTTGCCGACGCCCGGCGCCGTGTGGAGGTTCACGTGCGTCGGCTTGCCGCTGGCCTGGGCATACCCGTCCGCCATCCCCACCACGACGAGCTCCTGGAGACCGAGCACGTAGTTGAAGTCGCTCGGGAAGTCGCGCAGCATCGGCAGCTCGGTCGAGCCCGGATTGCCGAACACCGTCGTCATTCCGTGCCGGCGGAACAGCTCGAACGTCGCCTCGCGCACCGTCGCCATCCCTGTTGTCCTCTCCTCGACTCCCCGTTTCGCCCGGGACCCTACAACCCCGCCAGCGCCTCCGAGGCGGCTCGCTGTCCCGACTGCACCGCACCGTCCATGTAGCCGGTCCACACCGTGGCGGTCTCGGTGCCGGCCCAGTGAATCCGGCCCACCGGGGCGCGTAGTGCGCGTCCGTATTCGGTCATGACGCCGGGCGGCATGACTCCCACGGGACAGCCGCCGGTGTAGATCTCCTTATCCCACACCTGGTCGAAGTACTTCTTCGGTGCGCCGGCCTGGCCTCCGAAGTAACGGACGTAAGACTCGAGCGCAGCCTTCGCCCGCGCGGAGGCCGAGCTGTCGGACAGCTGCCGGGCCGGGTCGCCGTCGATGAAACCGAGCAGCACGCCCGGCCTCCCGCTGGCCGGCGATGCATCGAACATCACCTGGACCGGGCCCTGGTCGCTGGTCACCTGGCCGTTCAATCCGCGCTCGCGCCAGAACGGGCGGTCGTAGACGGCGATCGTCTTGATCAGCGAACCGACCGGCATGCGCTGCGTGAGCTGATCGCGCAGGGCCGGCAGCCCGGGCCAGTAGACGATTCGTCCGGCCAGATTGGGCGGAATGGCCACAACTACGCGCTTACCGTGCGCCGTCAGGTGGTCGGTCTTGACCGTCACTCCATGCGACTCATGCTCGATCACGCGCACGGGCTGACCGAGCAGCACTCGCTTGCCGAGCTGTCGCGCCATCTTGATCGCGATCCCCTGCGTGCCGCCGGAGACCCGGAAGTCCTGGCCGCCGCCCTGGCCGGCGTTGGCCACGAGCGCGTTGACGTTGCCGGCGGCGTGCACGTAGCTGAGGAAGTAGAGCATCGAGACGTCGCGCGGCTCGACCGACAGGACGCCCTCGACGGCAAGCGCGAACACGTTCCGCGCGCCCGAGCTGAGGATGTTCTGCTGCGACCACGTCTCGACCGTCATCGAGTCCCACTCGGCGGCTCGCGGCGCGCCGTACGGCGCGTCGAGCGGGACGGTCTGCGCCATGCTGTCGATCGCCGACATGGTGAGCGCGAGCTGCGGGATGGCCAGCGGGTCGCTGACGGGCGGCACCGTACCGGTATACGGCGTGCTCTTGCCGTTCTCGTACCACAGCAGATGGTCCTTGGCGTAAACCGGGAACGTGCCGATCTTCAGCTCGGAGAGCAGCGCCAGGATCTTGTGCTGGGTCGGGCCGACAAACGTGGCGCCCATGTTGGCCACGTCTGACGCGCCGGGGCCGAGCGAGCGGCTGAGGCAGCGGCCCCCGACCCGGTTTCGCGCCTCGAGCACGAGCACCGAGTGCCCGGCGCGGCGGATCTGCCGCGCCGCCGTCAGTCCGGCGAGACCGGCTCCGACGACTATCGCATCAGCCGTGTGGCTCGGCTGCGCCTTGTGGTGCTTCTTGGCCTTGGCCGCCTGTGCCGCGGCGGGAACAGCGGCTGCCGCACCTGTGGCCAGCGAGCCGGCGACGAAGCGCCGGCGGGTCAACTTGTTCGTGTTCTCAGTCATTCCGCGGGTCAAGAGTAGGGGTCTGTTTTGCGAAGCGATCCAGTTGCTGCAGGTCGAAATCTCCGTAGTCCGAGCCGAGGCCCCGGGCGACGTGGGCAGCGGCGGCGCAGCCCAGCACGGCGGCCTCGCGGGGCGCGCGGCCAAGCGCCACGCCGCGCAGGAATCCCGCCGAGAAGGCGTCGCCGCAGCCGGTCGTGTCAACGACGTCCGTGTTGAACGCGGGCACGTGCTGCGCCCCGGCCGCGTCGACGACGAGCGCGCCGTTCGCGCCCTGTGTGGCGGCGATGCAGCCAACGCCTTGTTTGATCAGCGCTAGCGCGCCGGCTCGCAGATCGGCCTCCCCCGTGAGTCCGAGCACCTGCTCTTCGTTGGGCAGCAGATACTCGAGGTGCTCGAACACCGGCCGCACCCAGTCCCTGATCGCCTGCGCCTGCTCCCCAGGCGCCAGCAGATCGGCCGAGGTCACGACCCCGTGCTCGCGTGCGAACGAGGCGATCTTCGCCGCCTCCTCTCCGCCCATGAACTCGGGCGCTCCGAGGTGCAGATGCGTCGCTTTCGCGATTTCGTCCCACGGCGCGTCGTTCGAGTTGTAGGTGGCGTTGGCGCCGACGACGTGGAAGGCCGGGCGCGAGCCGTCGGGGCGGATCGGCAGGACGCTGGCCGACGTCTGGACGTCGTCACGGCGTTTCAGAAGCGCGGTGTCGATCCCGGCCTGCTTCAGCAGTGTGATGAGGGCGTCGCCCAGCGCGTCGGTCCCGATCGCCCCGGCGCTGCGGACTTGCGCGCCGAGCTTGGCCAAGGTGAGTGCGGTGCCGCCCGCCGACCCGGCCGCGGTCATCCTGATCTCCTCGACCAGCTGGCCGCCCTGGCCGGCCGGTATGTCCTCCACCGGCCGGACGAGCACGTCGAGCACGTGCACGCCGAGCGTGATCGCCGTCATTGCTTCGCTCACTGCTCGACCCGCTGGGTGCTGCCATAGCCGCGCCGCGCCACCTGGTCGATCACGGCCTCCTGCTCATCGGGGCCGAGCGCCCGCGGCCTGCCGAGCGTTGCCGCACGCCAGTACAGCTCGCAGGCCCACTCCAGCAGCAGCGACTGCGTCACCGCGAAATCAAGCTCCGGTCCATAGGTGATCGTGCCGTGATTGGCCATCAGCGCTGCGCTGCGTTCGCTCAGAGCCTCGAGCGTCAGCTCAGCCAACTCGGGCGTGCCGAATGTGGCGTACGGCGCCACGCGTACCGGTCCACCGAGGCTCAGCATCTGGTAGTGAACGACCGGCAGCTCGTCGAGGACGCACGACAGCGCGGTACCCATCGGCGGGTGCGCGTGCACAACCGCACCTGCCGCGTAGCGGTGGTAGACGCCGAGGTGCAGCCCGAGCTCGGATGTCGCGGCAAGTTCGCCGTCGACGTGCTCGCCGTCGAGGTCGACGACTGCCACGTGGTCCGCCCGGAGGTCTGCCAGCGCCGCGCCGGTTGGGGTTATCGCCACGTGGTCGCCGGCGCGCTCGGAGATGTTCCCGGCGGTGCCGAGCACGAGGCCTTCGCTGGCCAGGCGTCGGCTCGCTGCCGCCACGCGCTCGCGCTCACGCTCGAGCATTTGCCTTCCACACCCACCCGACGCTAACATGAACCGAAGCTCACTTTCAAGTTCGAAGGGCCCATAAGCGAGCTGGGGCTACTGGACGAGAACATCCCGCATCCGAACCTTCCGCCGCTCCGGAACGTGCCCACCCAAGCGCGTAGCCGCGAGCGGCTGCGCCGCGTGCTCGATGCCGCCGACGACGTGCTCATCAGCGAGGGCGCCACGGCGTTCACGACGAACCGGATCGCTCACGCCGCCGGGGTCCCGGTCGGCTCGGTCTATCGCTACTTCCCCGACAAGCAGGCGATCGTCACAGCGCTGGCCGTGCGGTACTGGAGTGACTTCGAGGATCTCGTCGCCGCGGCGGCCGAGGCCGACGAGCTCGATCCCCTGAACGATCCCGGCGCGGTGGTTCTCGATGCCCTGGCCGCCGGTTTCCGTGCGCGGCCCGGATTTCTCGCGCTCTGGTACGGAGGCCTACGGACCGAGCAGGTCCGCGATGCGACCCGGCCGACGCGCAGCGCGATCGGGCGATCGATCGAGCGGATCCTGGCCGTGCATTGGCCCGCCGCCGAGCCGCAGGCGCGCGCCACGGCTGCGGCCATGGTCGTGCTCGCCGGCGACGGGCTGCTGCGAGAGGCGTTCCGGCTCGATCCGTCCGGCGACGAAGGCGTCCTGAGCGAATCCAAGCGGATGCTCGACGCCTACATCGTGGCGCGGCTCGGTCCGGCATCGCGCTAGCCGCCTTCTCAGCGACGCGTTGTGCGGCGTGTCTTGACCTACTTCGGGATCCCGGCCCGCGTCACGTGCGGGTAATACGACGAGAGAACCCCGCCGCCCCAATTGAACGGCGGCTGGACCTTGCAACGGACGTTGCCAAACCCCAACGGCACCTGCGACGGGTTGCCCGTGTTGTTGCAGTTCGCCGACAGCAAGCCGCCGGAACCGATGTTCGACAGCTCGCCCGGTGCGTAGTTGGAGTTGTCGCGGTTGGTCGGCTCACGGACCGTCTGGCCATAGAGCGACTCGCGCCCGAGCATTGAGTCCGCGCGCAGGTAGCTGGCCGAGCCGCTGGGCGTCGCGGCCGGCGCTCTCGCCTCCAGGTCGGC
>JBJMLD010000072.1:0-7354 GCA_045805545.1 Solirubrobacteraceae bacterium
CCCGGGCCACGAGCTGATGACGCTGTTCTCCCACGCCTTGAACGATCTCGGCGCTCACCTCACCAGCGAACACCAAGGCAGGTTCGCAGCGCTGATAGACGCCGCCGGAGGATCAGCCCCGGCGCTCGCCGAACATCTGAGCCGGTGGGACTGCTTCACCGACACCTCCATCTACGAAGAGCTGGAGATCCCGTTTCTCAAGCGTGCCCAGATCACCGCCGCGGACCTGGCTCGGGCCGGCGTGGCCCAATTCGATGACCTCGATCGCCTGACGATGTTCGCCGACAACCTCGTCCCCCACGTCCTGCGCCTTGACGGGATCCTCCGCTTCGACGACCAGCTGGTGGCGCGAATCGAGCGTGAGGAGCTAATCGAGCACGGATCACCCGAGGAGGTGGAGATCCGGGCCTGCGCGCTTCACGCCGTCGAGCTCATCGTGGCCGCCCGCCCGGACACGACCGCGGCCCGAGTCGATCAGTTCCTATGGCAACGCGGCCAGGCCGCTCGCTACAAGGCGGTCCCGCGCCACCGGTCCCGCTGCACCGCCTACTGAGAAGACCCGGCCGACCGCGCCGCGTCGGCTATCTCGACTTCGTCGACATACGTCAGACCGGCCGCGGCGACGATCTTCCGCGACTCGCCCGATTCATCCGAGGACAGCCCGGCCTGCCGCCACACAGCGAACGCGCCGAGCTGCCGCGCCAACGCGACGATCCCGGGCAGCTCGTCGAGCGGGCGGTAGGCGTAGACGAGGTCGATCTGGTCAGGCGGCTCATCGACGGCGCGCGAGACGACCTCGCCATCGACCAGCTCCCGCGCAGTGAAGTCACGCGGCCCGGGACCGCCCTTGACGAAGACGGCCAGCCCAGCTCTGACCAGCGAGTCAGGCACATCCTGACTTGGCCAGTCGACGAGCAGAACACTCCGCGCCCGCCGCAGGACGGCAACCGGGTCCTCGCTCACCCCTCGACCGCCTCCCGCCGCGCGGCCATGATCGCCTCGGCTCCCGCATCGCCGACGAGCAGCTCGGGACGGACCGTCCCACTGGTCGCGAGATCGAGCGCCGGGAAGCGACCGGCACTGGCCAGCTCGGCGTCGAGCGCGATCACAGTCGTCTCGCCCCCGATCGGGGCGGCGGCGGTGGCAATCACCGTGAGCGAGCCGCCGTCGACGATGTTCCGCGCCGCGGCCAGCGCCTTGCGCGCGCTGTTCGGATGCAGCCCGGACAGCGTGTCGATCAGCACGACGGCATGGGCGCCTCGCGCCGCGATCCGCCGCGCCTGGTCGACCACGAGCTCGACTGCCTGGTCCTGGGCGTCCTGCGAGCCGGCGAAGCTGACCGCCGCGCTCGGCACGACCGGACCGGCGTTCCACTCGGAGACCTCCTCGGGCCGAACGCCGGCCAGCACGACCAGCAGCTGAACGTCCTCGTGCTCGGCCAGGACGGCGGCCAGGCGGCGCAGGGCATCGGACTTGCCGGCCCGCGCGGCGCCGGCGATGGTTACGCGCGAGCCTCGGCCGACCGGCGTCAGCCACTCGATCGCCTTGATCGTCGGGTCCTCGGAGCCGAGGCGGAAGCGCTCATCGGGAAACGCCGCCGGCAGATCGTCGAAGCGCGCGCCTGAGGCCAGCTCGGACGCTGGGCTGTCGTTGATGGTGTCGATCCGGACCAGGGAGGCGAAGCGCTCCGAGCGCCGCGGCGGCCGCCGCGGTCCCGCCACCCGGTCGCCGGACAGGAGTTCGCAGCGCTTGACCTGTGCCGCCGAGATGTATACGTCCTCGTCTGACGGATCGGGCGGGCTGACGCGCAAGAACCCGGAGCCGTTGGGCAGGAGCTCGACGACCCCCTCGACTGTCTCGTCCGCCTCGCGCGCCGGCTCGGCCTGGGCTTCCTCCTCCAC
Source organism: Solirubrobacteraceae bacterium (assembly GCA_045805545.1). Classification (GTDB taxonomy): domain Bacteria; phylum Actinomycetota; class Thermoleophilia; order Solirubrobacterales; family Solirubrobacteraceae; genus Palsa-465. Next base: position 1,902 of record JBJMLD010000072.1, read on the forward strand.
TTCGCCCTCGTCCTCGGCCTCGGCCTTGTCGTCGCTGTCGCGATCGCCGCGGGCTTCGCGCGCGGCACTCCGGCCGCGCCCACCGCGCCGCCCGCGCCGGCGGCGGGCTGGCTGGCGCTCCTCTTCATCGTCCTCATCCGACTCCGACTCCGACTCCGACTCGGGCTCGGGCTGGGGCTCCGGCTCGGGCTCAGGCTCGTCAGCGACGGCGTCCTGCGCCGCGCCGGGAGACCCGGACTGCCGCTCCAGGATCGCGTCGATCAGCGCGGCGCGGCGCAACCGCCGGTAGCCGTCGATCGACAGCTCTGACGCAATAGCGTGAAGGTCGGCGAGCGGGCTGTCGTCGAGCGCGGCTCGGTCAAGCACTGACATGGTTCCTCCTCGATGGCGGATCGGTGGGCTCCGGTCGCGTTGAGCCAGCGACCGGCGATTCGGGACGAGCCTAGCGTGCGAGCCCGACGCACGGGGATTCTCCAGCGCGCTTCAGGCCTGTTGCCAGCGCAGCCCGTCGGACAGCCGGACATCGCGATCGATCTCGGCGTCTCCGGCCAGCACGGCGCGGACGGCGAGGAACTCGGCGGTCGCGGCCACGTCGTGCACGCGGAGCACATGTGCGCCGGCCTCAACGCCCTGCGCCACTGCGGCCAGAGTCCCGGCGAGGCGCTCGCGGGGCGGTCGGCCTGTGATCGCACCGATGAAGTCCTTGCGCGACACGGCCAGCAGCAGCGGGCGTCCCAGCCCGTGCAACTCGGGCAGCGCGCGCAGCACCTCCACGGTCTGAGCCGGCGTCTTCGAGAAGTCCGGACCCGGGTCGAGCATCAGCTGTTCGATCGCGACGCCGCGGCTCAGCGCCAGCTCGATCCGCTCGCCCAGAAACCGCAGCACCTCGTCGGCCGCTCGGCCGTTCAGCGACGGATCGAACAGCTTCTCCTTGGGCGCCGCTCGGGTGTGCATGAGCACCAGTGCCGCCCCGGTCTGCGCGCACACGTCGGCCAGCTCGAGATCGCGCAGCCCGCTGATGTCGTTGACGATCGATGCGCCGGCGGCAATCGCTGCTCGCGCCACCGCGGGCTTGTAGGTATCCACAGAGATGAGTGCGCCGAGCTCGCCACTGACCCGCTCGATCAGCGGCACGACCCGCTCGATCTCCTCCTCGGGCGCGACGGCCGGGCGGTTGGTCACCCCCGATTCGCCGCCGATGTCGATGATCTCCGCGCCGGCCTCGATCAGCTCGGCGGCCCGCGCCACACGAGCCTCCAGCGTCTGCGCCAGGCCGGCGTCGGAGAACGAATCAGGTGTGGCGTTGACTATCCCCATCAACCACGGTCGACCTCCCAACTCCAGCATCCGCTCGCCGGCCCGCAGCCGGAGCGAGGGCGCGATCATGCCGGCGCCGCGGGCTGCTCGCGCGGCCATGCGCGGTAACAGACGGACGCCTCGAGCATTGCTGCATGCGCCATGTCGCAGCTCGGGCAGTCGGCCAGGTGGGCCAGGAGCCACTCGTCGTCCTCGCCCGACAGCGGTTCCGAGTCCTGGCGCTTGGCCAACAGACGCAGCGCACGGTCGCGATCCGGGCAGGGCGGACCGGCATCCGGCTCGCCGCCCCGGCGCTCGGCACGCAGCCGCAACCGGGCGCGGGCCAGCAGCGGCGCGACAGCGGCGGGGTCGATCTCCATCACCGTGCCGATCTGCTCGTAGGAGAGGCGCAGCATCTCGCGCAGCGCGAGCACCTCGCGCTGGCGCTCGGGCAGGCTGGCCGTCGCGGTTGCCAGCTCGCGCGCCACGGCCTCAGCGAGGCTGGCTGGTTCGGCGTCTTCGGCCTGTCCGACCGACGACAGCTTCTGGTCCTCAGCCCGCTGGCGGCAGGCGCGGGCTGCAGCCCTGAGCATCGCGATCCGTTCGTCAGCCGGTGCCTCTGCCCGAGCCACACCCGCCGCCTCGTTGGCTGCGTCGCCCGGACCGAGAACCCGCCGGCACAGCTCCAACACCTCGTCCATGCCTCGACCTTACCCCACGCGACCCGCGATGCCCTCGGCCTGCGCCTCCTGCCAGAAACGCTCCAGCTCGCGCTCGATCCGCGACTCGTCCCAGCCCAGCTCGGTCCCCAGCGCACGGGCCACGCGCTCGGGCGCCGCACTGCCGTTCTCGCACAGTTCACGCCCCGCCAGCAGGCCCAGCCGCGTCCGCCGGAGCAGCACGTCGCCCACCGTCCGCGCCTGCTCCTCGCGCGCGGCGTGGGGCGCCTCGGCCAGCAGATCGGGGAGGCCGGTGACGATCGGCTGGGCCAGCTCGCCGCGCTCGCCGGCGGTGCGCAGCACGCGCTCAGCGGCGTATCCGTATCGCCCGGCCAATGCCGTGTAGGACTCGTCGGGCACACCCTCCACACGCGCCAGCGCGGCCGAATCGATCGGCTGCCCGAGCGGGATCTCGTGCGTGCGGCAGGGGGCGGTGCGGCCCTCGCGCTCGACCACGCGATCGACGGCCTGCTTCGCCATCCGCCGCCAGGTGGTCAGCTTGCCGCCGGTGATCGTGATCAGCCCGCTCGAGGTCTCATACAGCTCCGCCTTGCGCGAGATGTCGACCGACTTGCGCGTGTCGCCGGCCGAGATCAGCGGCCGCACGCCGGCATAGGCGCCGGTCAGATCAGCGGGACCGAGCGAGCTGGCGAAGAAAGTGTTGGCCGCCTTGAGGAGATACTCGATGTCCTCTGGGGAAGGCCTGACATGGTCGATCTCGCCCTCGTAGTTGTTGTCGGTCGTCCCGACCAGGGCCCGGCCCAGCCAGGGCAGCGCGAAGACCGAACGGCCCTCGCCGGCCGGCACGATCGCGCCGGCCCGCAGCGGCAGGTCGGCCTGCGCGATCGTGATGTGCGTCCCCCGGCTGGGCGCGATCGTCGGGACCTCGGCTTCGCCGTGCAGCTCGTCGGGCCGGATTCGGTCTGCCCACACGCCGGTGGCGTTGATCACGTTGTCGGCGTGGACGATGAAGTCGCTGCCCGACTCCGCGTCGCGCACCTTGACCCCGGCGCCATGGCCATCGTCGTGCGCCAGCTCGACCACCTTCAGGCGATTGGCGCAGATGGCGCCGAAGCGCTCCGCCTCCCCCAGCACCGTCAGCACCAGCCGGGCGTCGTCGGTCTGGCAGTCGTAGAACAGGTAGCCGCCTGTCGGGTTGCGGGCGCTCAGCGCCGGCAACAGCTCCGCCACCTCATCTCCGCCGATCACGCGGTGGCGTGCCGGGCTCCAGTCGGCCTCGGGGTCCTCCTGCGGAACGGCCGATCCCCGCGACGCCCGGCGCGCGCTCCGGCGGCCGCGCAGACGCGGCGTGGCCATCACGTCGTACATGTTGAGGCCGATCCCGACCAGCCGGTCGGGCCGCGCGCCGTCGAACGCGGGCACCACGAGGGGCAGTGGCTTGACCAGGTGCGGCGCCAGCTGGACCATGAGCTGCCGTTCGAGCAGCGCCTCACGGACGAGCCCGAGGTCGAAGTTCTGCAGGTAGCGCAGGCCTCCGTGCACGAGCTTTGACGAGCGGCTGCTCGTCCCCGACGCAAAGTCCGCCTTCTCGACGAGCGCCACGCTGTATCCGCGCGATGCCGCATCGAGCGCCACGCCGGCCCCGGTGATCCCGCCACCGATCACGACGACATCGAACCGCTCGCCGGCCAGCGCCTCGATGGCTCGTTCCCGCGTCAGCATCCTTCACCCAGATTATTAGGGCCGCGCCGTTCTCATAGACACTGACGCGCGGTTGACCGCGCCGCGCCGGACCGACCCAATGCACCAAATTGGCCGCGCCGCGCGGAAGATCGGCGTCTTGGATGGCTCACAGCGACCCAAAATCCCTTCCTTCGTGGGAAAACGCGCAGAAAGGTGTCCTGTGCCGATCCAACGACCTCGCTTGACCGCCGTGCAACCACCGCCCCAACCCGAGCACCCCCCGCCATGCTGGACGGCGTGCTCGCCCGCCCCCAGACCCAGGTGAGGCCGGCGCGCTTAGTGTCCGCCGGCCTTGTGGTACAGGCCCAGCACGATGTCGTACATCTCGCGCGCGGTCTCGCCACCGGGGCAGCACGTAGGCCCACCCGGGTCGCTGATCCCGATCTCGATGTGCGGACCCGAGGAGATCCCGACCGACCCACACCCGACCTCGGCGATCGGCTGTCCGGCGGTCACGTGCGTCCCGACCCGGACGAGCGCCGGCAGCGCGTGCCCATAGTAGATGTAGCGCCCGCGGTACGGCCCTGAGTCGACCTTGAGGATCGGCGCCGCCGGCCCGAAGCCGCTGATTCCCTCCTGGACGATCGTTCCCGAGGTCATCGCCACTTCGACCACCTTCGAGCCGCAGGCGCTGCCCACGGTGGGGATGTCGACGCCCTGGTCGAGCGACCACGTGCTCGGCCCGAGCACGCGACTGACCGGGCGCAGCGGGAACGCCCAGGCGCCGTTCGAAGACGACCCGCTGCTGTTGACGACCCCGGAGTTCTTGGGGACCTTGCGCACGGCGGCCGCCAGCGACGAGGCCGTCCTTACGCCGACCGCGCCGCTCGCCGGGCGCAGGTGATGGGCGATCTGGTAGCTGGTCACGGCCGCCTTGGTGGCCGAGCCGAAGTACCCGGTCTGCGAAACGGGATAGCCGAGTTCGGTCAGCCAGGTCTGGAGCGTCTTGATGTCCTGGCCCTTCTCCCCGTAGCGCAGCGTGCGCGTGAACGTGTTGTAGACGACGGCGTTCGTGTCAAAGCCACGCGGATTCTGTGGCGGCGGAACCAGCGAGGCGCCACCGGAGCTCGCCACCGCCGCACTGCTCGGCGCGAGCGCAAGCAAGGCGGCCAGAGCGGTCAATCTGCGCACCCGAATCATCCTGCGTGGACGTTCGACCTGATCCCCGGGCGCACCCTGGGTCGCGCTGGCCTTGCACGTAGTGGTTCTCTGAAAGCTGCAGAAAGCGAACACGCAGAACGGTCCCGCGGGTGCGGTATTGCATCCAGTGCCTGTTGCCTGCGGAGTTAGCTGACGGGCTAGCGCTTTCGCGCTTCCAGTGGATCACCACGGGATTCGCCCCAAAAATTGGGCTCCCCGCTCCCCGGGGCGGCATTCCGGGGATTCGGCGAGCGGCAAGCTATCAGAAAAGCGGACCGGCGGGCGACCTAGCCGTGCGCCGGGTCGGCCACGCCGGCCTGCTGGCGCTCCTTGATGATCTGCTCGATCCGATCGATCGTGTCCTGCGACATGCGCCGGATCTCCCAGTGGGTGAGCTTGATCACCCGCATCGGCGAGGTGGCGATCACGTCGGCGTTGCGCGGCTCGCGGGACAACAGGCCCATCTCGCCGATCAGGTCACCCTCCTTCAAGGAAGCGAGCTTCTCCCCGTCACGCAAGACGTCCGCGGTGCCCTCCTCGATCGCGATCAGCTCGGTCGAGTAGTCGCCCTGCTTCATCAACATCTGACCCTCG
>JBJMLD010000073.1:0-8843 GCA_045805545.1 Solirubrobacteraceae bacterium
CGTAGTCAACTGGCGTGATGTCGGGAGGCAGAGCGTGGCCCGAGAACTGCTCGCCGCCAGTCGTGAACAGCCAGAACGCCCGGTCGTAGAGATCGGGTTCGTTGGCTATCTCAAAGCCGATGATGCTCTTGCGCGGCAGGCGCGTCTCGGCCACGCGGGCCCAGGCCGCCGCCAGCTCCGGAGACCCGGTGACCAGATTGAGGTCGAGGATCACGCGCAGGCGTAGTGCCCTGACGATGCTCGCCGTCCGCTCGATGAACGACGGGGTGAGCTCGAACGCCCAGCGTGGCGGCTCGAGCAGGTTGGGGTCATACAGCGTGTGCGAGGCGGAGTCGCCGCCGATCCGCAGGATGAATGGCCCGTCGCCCGGCACGTGCAGCAGCGTGAGCATGCGCTCGTAGAGCGCCACGTGGCGCTCGTCCACCGGCAGCGTCCAGTACTCGGTCGACAGCCCGAGGAACGAAGACGGGATCTTCAGTAGCGGCGGGTGGCGGTCGATCGATAGCGACGCCGTCGAGATCGCCGGCGTGACGGGCGGAGTCTGCTGCGCCGCGCCGGCCGCGGCGGGTGCGCACAACGCGGCCAGCGTGCCGACCAGCGTCGCCAGCGCCCTGCCTACCACGCGGCATCGCCGCAGGGACCCCAAGACCACGGCGCGCGACCCTAGCAATATCCTCGGGCGATGACGCTCGGAGGCAAGCGCCGATGTGAGGAGTGGGGGGAGCCGGCGAATTAGTGAACAAATCGCGCGCGGCCCTCCGATTCGGTGCGCAAATTGCCCGCCACGGGCAATAAGTGAACAAATCGCAAGCCGGCGCACGAGTTTGTGCGCAAATTCGCGGGCCGGACCGGCGCTACACGAAGCGGGGAAGACAGTCCGCCACCGCCGCCGTCACCGTGGCGGGGTGCTCCAGGTGCGGGCTGTGGGCGCCGGGCAGCACCAGCCGCTCGCACGTGCCGCCCGCGAGTGCCTCGATCCGGTCGATCTGGGCCAGCGATCCGTAGGGATCGTCGGCGCCCTGGATAAGCAGGGCGGACGCGGTCAGGCGACGCGTCTCCTCGTCGAGGCTCCAGGTGGCGAACGATGGGTCGAGCCAGACGTCGCACCAGCCGTGGAAGGCGGCGTCGGGGTCGTCGTGGTGGCGGGCCATGCGAGAGCGCAGATCTCCGTCGAGGTAGGACGCTCGCGTCTCCCGGATCGCCGCGACGGTGACCTCCTCGACGAACACGTGGGGCGCCAGCAGGACGAGCCCCGCCACCGGGTGGGCCGCGGCATGGATGATCGCGATCGAGGCGCCGTCGCTGTGGCCGACGAGCACCGGGCGCGCGACGTCCAGCGCCTGCAGCAGCTCTGGGAGTACATCCAGCGCCTCTTCGTGAAAGAAGGCCGGCGTCCGCGGGCGCGCCGGCGGATCCGAGCGGCCGTGACCGAAGCGCGAGAACGCGATCAGCCGGCGCCCGGTGAGCGACTGCAGACGCTCCGGGAAGTCACGCCACAGCCCGACCGAGCCGAGGCCCTCGTGGAGCAGCACGAGCGGCGGGGCACCGCCCGGCAGCTCGAGCACCTCCACAGATCCGCCGGCCAGCCCCAGCATCCGGCGAGCCGCCGCCGCCGTCACGGCCCGCTGCTGATCACGACCGATTTCGTCTCGGTGTAGAAGTCGAACGCCTCGATCCCGTGCTCCTTGCCGTAGCCGCTCGCCTTCCAGCCGCCGAACGGCAGCTCGTCATACACCTTCGTGCGCGAGTTGATCCACGTGTAGCCGGCCTCGATCCGCTCCGCGGCCTGCCGGGCGCGGTGCAGGTGGCGCGTCCACACCGACGAGCCGAGTCCGTAGATGGAGGAATTGGCCCGCTCGATCGCCTCGTCGAGGTCGCGCACGCGCCAGATCGGCAGGGCTGGGCCGAACACCTCTTCGCTCGCCATCGGGGAGTCGTGGGGCGGGTCCACCACCACGGTCGGCTGATAGAAGAACCCTTCGGTGAGATCGGGGTCCTCGGGCGCCGCGCCCCCCGCAGCCAGGGCTCCGCCCAGCGCGAGCGTCCGCTGCACCTGGTCGGCCACCTCGTCCCGTTGGGCGGCGGTGTGGAGCGGGCCCATCTGCGTGCCCTTGACGTCGCCGCGACCGACTTTCAGCCGCTTCGCCTTGGCCGTCACGGCCTCGATCACCTCGTCGGCCACCGAGTCGAAGACGTACACGCGCTTGATGGCCAGACAGGCCTGGCCGCAGTTGTAGAAGCGGCCCATCGAGGCGGCGCTCGCCGCGGCGTCGAGGTCTGCGTCGTCGCAGATGATCATCGGGTCAGAGCCGCCGAGCTCGAGCGTGACCCGCTTGGTTCCGGATGCGGCGAGAGCCATGATCCGCTCACCCACCGGAGTCGATCCCGTGAAGGCGATCTTGCGGACGCCGGGATGCCGCACGAGTGCGTCGCCCGTCACCCCGCCGCCGCCGGTCACGACGTTGAACACACCGTCCGGGAGCCCGCCCTCCGACAACAGCTCGGCGAAGCGCAGCGTAGTCAGCGGTGTCGTGCCGGCCGGCTTGGCCACCACCGTGTTGCCGGCCACGACAGCCGGCGCCAGCTTGTTGCAGAGCAGCGTGGTGGGGAAGTTCCAGGGGACGATCGCGCCGACCACGCCGAGCGGGCGGCGAAGCACGATCCCATCCACCCCGGGATCCAGGTTCGGCGCGTGCGCACCGCGCAGCGCCTTGGCCAGGCCGGCGTAGTGCAGCAGCGTGTCGATCGCCTTGGTCAGCTCGACGCGTGAGTCGCGCAGCGTCTTGCCCTGCTCGCGGGTGAGGAGCGGGATCAGCTCGTCGAGGTGCTGTTCTGCGTGGTGCGCGGCAGCGGCCAGAATCTCGCCGCGGCGGCTGACGGCGAGCTCCGACCACGCGGCGAAGGCCGTGCGTGCCGCGGTGACCGCGGCGTCCACGTCGGCATTGGTACCGCCGGGGACCTCGGCGAAGACGCGGCCGTCGGCCGGGTTCGTGACCGGGAGGGGCTCGCCGGCGTTGCGGTGCTCGGTCCCGCCGATGAAAGCGCCGGCATGGGTGGTGATCGTCTCGGTGCTCACGCCCCGGCGAACTCCGGCTTTCGCTTCTCGACGAACGCCTGTAGTCCTTCGGCGGCGTCGGCCGTGCCGAACAGCTGCTCGATCAGCTCTCCCTCCAGGGCCAGGCCGTCGGCCAGGTTGAGCTGCGCGCCCTCGTGGACGGCCCGCTTGATCGCGCCCGTGGCCAGGACCGGGCCGGTGGCGAAGCGCTCGGCGTACTCGCGGACGCGTTGCTCGGCCTCGCCTGGCTCGAACAGCGCAGCCACGAGACCCCACTCGAGCGCTTCGGCGGGCGAGAACGTGCGGCCGGTGAGCAGCAGCTCCATCGCCCGCGAGGCCCCGAGCAGCCGGGTCAGCCGCTGTGTACCGCCGTTACCGGGCAGGAGGCCGAGCGTCACCTCCGGCGTGCCCACCTTGTATGAGCCGGCGGTGGCCAGGCGGATATCGCAGGCCAGCGCGATCTCGAGTCCGCCGCCCAGCGCGTGGCCATTGATGTGGGCGATGAACACCTGCGGCGCCGCGGCCATGCGCATGAACGCGGCCTGGCTGGTGCGGATCATTCGCATGTTCGACTCGACGTCGCCGTCGAGGAACTTCTTCACGTCGGCGCCGGCCGAGAAGAACTTCTCCGAGGCGCTGCGCACGACGACGGCGCGCGCGCCGGACTCCAGGGCCTGATCGACGGCCTGGCTGAACTCCGTCATGACGGTCAGGTCGTATGAGTTGGCCGGCGGGTTGTCGAGTGTGATCTCGCCGACGCCGGGGCCGTCGCCGTCGCCGGCTGTGGCGAACGCCACGGCCATCAGCCGAGGCCCCCGACGACGACCGACTTGAGCTCGACGTAGGAGTCGAGCGCCTCGATCCCGTGCTCCTTGCCGAACCCGGACGCCTTGACGCCGCCGAACGGCAGCTCGTCGTAGCCGTAATGGATCTGGTTGACCCAGGTCATGCCGGCTTCGATCTCGGTCGCGGCGCGGTGGATCAGGCGGGCGTCGTGCGTCCAGAGCGAGGAGCCGAGGCCGTACGGGGTGTCGTTGGCGCGGGCGATGGCGTCGTCGAAGTCGGTGAAGCGGAGCACGGGGAGGACGGGGCCGAACACCTCCTCGGTCATCAGCCGCGAGCCTGGTCCAGGCTCGGCGACGACCGCCGGCTCAAGGAAGTAGCCCTTGTCGTGGCCGCCCGTGCCGCCACCGATCAACACCTGACCACCGGCGGCGACGCCGTCTTCGAGTTGCTCGAGCAGCTCGTCGCGGCCGGCGCGGGTGTGGATCGGCCCCATCCGCAGCTTCGGCTTCTCAGGCTTGACCGTGCCGTCGCCTGGCTCATAGCGACCGACGCGCTCGACCAGCTCGGACACGAACGCGTCGTAGACCGAATCGTGGACGAAGACGCGTTTGCACCCGAGGCAGGCCTGCCCGGCGTTCCAGTAGCGCCCGATGATCACCGCTTTGACCGCCGCACCGACGTCGGCGTCGGCGCACACGATCACCGGATCTGAGCCGCCGAGCTCGAGCGACAGCCGTTTGAGGTCCGGCGCGGCCAGCCCGGCCACGTGGCGGCCCACGGCGGTCGAGCCGGTGAAGGCCACCCGGCGCACATCCGGATGTGAGACCAGCGCGTCGCCGATCTCGGCCCCGCGGCCGGTGACTACGCTCAGCACGCCGTCCGGTACGCCGGCCTCGGAAAACAGCCGCGCGACCTCGAGCGTGGCCAGCGGGGTCGTTGCCGCGGGCTTGGCCACGACCGTATTGCCCGAGGCGAGCGCCGGCGCGACCTTGGTCCCGAGCAGCGTGAGCGGGAAGTTGTACGGAGTGATCGCCGCGCACACGCCGATCGGCCGGCGGATCACCATGCCGTACGCGGTGCCCAGGGTGGACGGCAGCTCTTGGTAGGCGCCGCGCACCTTGGTCGCCGCCTCGGCGTAGAAGCGCACGCCGTGAGCGAGATGGTTGACCTCGCCGATCGCCTCGGCCAGTGGTTTGCCCTGCTCGGAGGTGAGCTTGGCGGCCAGCTCGCGGGCTTGGTCGTGGATCAGCGTGGCGGCCCGGCTGAGGATCTCAGCGCGCTTCTCGACGTCCGTGCGCGACCACTCCGGGAAGGCGCGTTTGGCGGTGGCCACGGCCAGCTCGACGTCCTCACGCGTGCCGGCAGAGACGGTGTCGACCACCTCCTCGGTGGCGGGGTTGACGACCTCTATCAAGCCTGCCGTCGCCTCGCTTGACCTCACCGTCGGGAGACTATACGCTAGCGGGCGTAAGTCAAGTGTCACATCTGCGAAAGGGCAACGCGTGGTCGCGCAAGCCGCGGAAGAGCTGGCGCCACTGACTGAGGAGCAGGTCCGCCAGCGGCTGGCGGCGGGCAAGCTGGTCGAGGGGCTACAGCACATGTCGCCCAAGTACCTGGAGGGGATGCGCCGCATCCTCACCGTATCTGCCGACACCGAGTTCGTCAGCGCTCCGTCCTACCTGCGGGCCGCCCAGCACGCGCCCGCACTCAACAACTTCGGCTCGGCGATGTCGATCATCCAGGACGAGCTGGCCCACGCTCACATCGGCTACCGGCTGCTGGGGGATCTCGGCGTCGACATGGACTGGCTCGTGTACGAGCGACCGGCCGAGCAGTTCAAGTACCCGTACGCGTTCGATGTGCCGCTGAACTCGTGGGTTGAGCTGGTGTGCGCCAACGCGCTGTACGACCAGGCCGGGTTCGTGCTGCTCGGCGACGTGTACGAGTCGAGCACGTTCGGTCCGTGGAAGCGCGCGCTGGCCAAGGTCGACAAGGAGGAGACGTTTCACCTGCGGCACGGGCGAACCTGGCTGAAGAAGCTGGTCAAGGACCCGGCCGGCCGCGCCGAGGTCCAGCGCGCCGTTGACTGGATGTTCATCCTCACGCTCGAGTGGTTCGGGCTGCCGGACGCGCTGAAGCAGCATTCCGAGCAGCTCGACTATGGCTTCAAGGGCAAGTCGAACGACGAGCTCCGCCAAGGTTGGATGGCCGAGGTCGTGCCGTTCATGGAAGAGATCGGGATCGAAGTCCCGGCCCACCTAGACCCTGAGCTCGGTCGCTACGTGATCGACTGCCCCTTCCCGGCCGACTTCGATGAGGAGAAGCGGGAGTGGCAGCTCGACGCCGGTCCGGTCAGCTGGGAGCGCGTGCAGACGCGCTGGCGGGCGCGCGGGCCGATGAACCGCGATTACGTGCGGACGCTGCAGCGCGGTTATCAGACAACCCATCTGCGGAGGGCGGCGTGAGCGCTCAGGCGCAGCTGCTGAGCCGGCGCGAACAGCTCGAGGCAGCGATCTGGCAGGCCCTGCGGGAGGTCGAGGATCCGGAGATCCCGGTGTCAGTGGTCGGGCTGGGTCTGATCGTGTCCGTCGCCTACCGAGGCGCGGATCGAACGGCGGCTTTGCAGATCACGTTCACCGCGATGGGCTGCCCGGCCATGGAGTTCATCCAGGAGGACATTCGCGATGCCGTGCTGCGTGTCCCGGAGGTCGACCGAGTTGACATCGAGGTGGTGTGGGATCCGGTCTGGACGAAGGACCGCATCCGCTCCGACGCGCGCGCCACCATGCGTCGGCTGGGGATCGTTGTATGAGCCGGGCCGACGAGACTGTGTGGGAGGTCTTCGCCCGCAAGGCCTACGAGGAGCCGCTCCATCACGTCGGGACGGTGACCGAGGCCGACGAGGACCTGGCGCTCGTGTCGGCACGCGCGATCTACGACGAGCAGCCCTGGATTCACATGATCCTCGTGCCGCGGGCCGAAATCCGGGAGGCGATCCGGGCGTGAGCACGGCGCAGCCGGCAGTCGAGCCGGCCACGGCGACGATGATCTCTCTGATCGGCTCGCTGGCCGACAACAAGGGCGCGCTCGGGCGCCGCTACGGGGAGTGGGCGGTCAGCGCGCCGACGATCGAGTCGGCGGTGGCCGCGGCTGCGATGGCTCAAGACGAGCTCGGGCATGCGCGCTCGACCTACCCGGTGCTGGCCAAGCTGGGGATCGAGCGCGACGACGACGGAGTCGACGCGGGGCATCCGCTGAGCGTGATCGAGACCGAGCTGCCCGACTGGGCCTCGGTGATCGCCGCCAACCTGGTCGTCGACGGGATCCTGACTACGTTCGTGGCCAGCGCTCGGGGCAGCTCGATCGAGCCGCTGGCCCAGCGGGCGCGCAAGATCCTCCAGGAGGAGGGGGCACATCGAGTGCACGCGGAGGCGTGGCTTCGCCGCATGTGCCGCAGCGATGTCACCGACCGCGAACTCCTGCTCCGGCGGATCGAGGAGATGTGGGCGGTGACGGCGCGCTGGCCGGGACCGGAGGAGCATCCGGGGTACGCGGCGGCGGTCCGGGAAGGGATGGTCAGCGAGGGACCCGATGCGATCCGGGGACGCGTACGCGACTGGCTGGGCGAGCTGCTTAGGGCCGAGGACGCGGCGGTGAAGCTCGACGACCCGCGCGGCTACGAGCACTGGGACGAGCGGTGGCGCCGGTGAGTGCCCAGGAACTCACCTGTCCGTTCTGCGATTCGACGGACGTGGAGACCGTCGGGGCGTGGGGTGGTCAACTGATCACGCGGCAGATGCGCTGCCGGGCCTGCAAGACCCACTTCGAGGCATTGCGTGATGAGTTCGATGGCGCCCGACTCGCCGATTCGGAGACGTCGTGGACGAGCAGCTGAGACGCCGCTCGGTCGGCGCGCCGGCCGCTCGCTCGCTGCTGCTGACCGTGCTCGGCGAGTACGTGCTGCCACGGCGAGCCGGCATCTGGCAGGAGACGCTGGTCGCGGCGATGGTGTCGGTCGGCTACACCCAGCAGGCGGCCCGCCAGGCGCTGGCCCGGAGCACGCGCGACGGCTGGCTTACGACAGAGCGCCGCGGCCGCCGTGCGCGGCTCACGCTCACCCGCGGCACGGCCGAGCTGCTGGCCGCCGGCGCCGAGCGCATCTACACCTTCGGCGACCCGTGGCAGTGGGAGGGGCGCTGGCTGCTCGTCACGCTGCGCGTGCCCGAGAACCGGCGCGCCGTGCGCCACCAGCTGCGGTCTCGCCTGGCCTGGACAGGTCTCGGGTCGCTCGGCAGCGGGCTGTGGATCACGCCGCACGTCGAGCGCGAGGGCGAGCTCGCCACCGCGATCCGCGATCAGCCGGTGGCCGAGGCACGCTCGTTCGTGGCGTCGCTCGGGGCGATTGGCGATCCGGCGCGGCTGGTCGCCGACGCCTGGGATCTCGACAGCGTGCGAGAGAAGTACGAGGCGTTCATTGAGGATTTCTCGGGCGTGCGGGCGATCAGTCCCGAGGCATGCTTTCGCCAGCAGACGCTGCTCGTGCACGCCTGGCGCAAGTTCCCGTTCCTCGATCCGGACCTGCCGGCGGAGGTACTGCCGCCGGGGTGGCCACGGGAACGGGCGCACGATCTGTTCGTCGCGCGGCATGAGCGCTGGCGCGAGAAGGCGGTGGAGTACTTTGCTGAGCTCGAGGGCGAGCTCGCGGTGCGAGAGGAGAGGGCAGCATGATCGTTTCGAACGCCAGCGACGTGGTCGAACGGCAGGTGAGCGCGGGTCACGGTTCGAAGCCGGCATTGATTGCGGATGACGCGACGCTGACCTACGACGAGCTGCGACGGCAGGTCAACCGCGCCGGCCGGCTGCTGCGAGAGCTCGGCGTGCGCCGTGAGCAGCGCGTGCTGCTCGTGCTCGATGACACCACGACGTTCCCGATCCTGTTCCTCGGCGCGATGCGAATCGGGGCCGTCCCGGTCCCCGTCAGCCACCTCGACAAGGACGACAA
>JBJMLD010000074.1:0-10470 GCA_045805545.1 Solirubrobacteraceae bacterium
CACACGCTCGCTGCGCGTGGTCTTGGACGGCGAGCTGGATCTGGCCAGCGCACCCCAGCTGGAGGAAGCGCTCGAGCGCGCATTTGCTGATGCCGACGACGTCGTGCTCGACCTCTCGCAGGTGCCGTTCATGGATTCCTCAGGGCTCTACACCATCGTTGCCGCGGTGCGCGAGTCACAGACCAACGGCAAGCGTTTGCGAATCAGCTCGTCGCTCAGCGCGCAAGTCGCGCGGCTGCTGCACTTGGTCGGGATGAGCGAGTCACTGCCGATGGTCGCGGAGTGAAGCGCGCGATGTTGCATTGCAACAGTAAATCTGTCGCCGCTCCGGCGCCCGGTTTATAGTCGGCGTTATTCCTGGACCCCAAAGCCCGCCGCGGGGCGTAGCGGCAGCTGACCAGTCGTCGGATGGCTTGATCGCCAGTCCCGCGCAACAAGATGGCGAGTCGCTCGCCCCATCCATGCATGAGACCGCGTCGCCATCGGCGATCCGCCTCGAGATCCCCGCTGAGGAGCGGGGCGGCGCGATCGCGGTCAAGATCTCCAACCTGGTCGTCCAGCTGTTCCGCACCCACACCGGCCGGGGGCCGACCAAGTCCCGGACTTCGATCGAGGCGAATCTGATCACGGTCGTGTTGCGCGACACGCTGACCAGCGGTGAGCGCAACCTCGTCGCCAGCGGTCAGGCCGAGCTCGTTACCAGGTTGCGCGGCGCCTACCAGCGGATGATGCAGGACGAGCTGATTGCGGGAGTTGAGGAGCTGACGCAGCGCAAGGTGTCGGCGCTGCTGAGCGACAACCACGTCGACCCGGATGTCGCGGTCGAGGTGTTCGTGCTCGAGCCCGCGGCCTAGCCGCGCCGAATCGTCAAGGTCCCGTCTCTGCGCTGATGCGAACCGCGTCCGGCGCGGTCACCGGTGGCTCGCCGGCGAGCTGTTGCGCGAGCCGGTGCAGGAGAGCCTCGACGGCGGGATCGCGCTCGGCCTGTTCGTCGGCCAATGCCTCGTCGAGCAGGGTGCGGCGGGCGCTCACCGCCCGCTGGGCCAGGGAGCGTCCGTCGGCGGTCAGCGCGGCGCCGCCACCGGTCACGCCTGCCCCGTCGCGCGCGACCAGGCCGCGCGTCCGCAACTCCTCCACGACGGCGGCGATGCGCGCCGCCGGTACGCCGTCGTCCTCGGCCATGGCCCGCGCCTGGGCGATGCCGTACTCGCTGATTCGCACGAGCGCCCAGGTGGCGCCGGGACTCAGGTCGACTCCGGCGCGCTCAGCCAGACGCTGACGGAAGCGCTCGCGTTCCTCGGGGGTCACAGCGCAGCTCAGCGCCCGCTCGATCTCGGCCAGCGAGTCGGGGGAGCGCGGCGCAGCCAGGCTGTCCTCCAGGCCGCGGCTGGTGGCCGCCGTCTCGCGCAGCGGCCGCTCGGGGAGCAGCCAGCTGATCAGGGCGCCGACCAGCGCGACGCCGGCCGCGGCGACGAACACCGGGCGCAGCGCATGCACGTACGCGTGCTCGTAGGCCGCGCGTGTTGCCGGGGGCAAGCGGGCGACCTGCGCACCAGTGAGGCGTCCTGCGCCCGCCACTTGGTGGGCTGTGGCTCCGCTGAGCCCACGCAGGCCGGACGTCAGCCGCGAGCTGAAGATCGTCCCGAACACGGCGGCGCCGAGCGAGCCGCCGAGGCCGCGAAACAGCGTCACCCCCGAGGTCGCGGCCCCCAGCACCTGGTAGTCGACCGCGTTCTGAACCGCCAGCACCAGCACCTGCATCGTCATGCCGAGCCCGATCCCCAGCACGAGCAGATAGAGGGCTGACTGGACAGCGCTCGTGCCGACGTCGAGGCGCGAGAGGAGCGCCAGCCCCACCACCATCACCGCCGTCCCCACGATCGGGAAGATGCGATAGCGCCCGCGCCGCGCGATCAGCTGGCCAGACAGGATCGAGGTGACGAGCAAGCCGGCCATCATCGGCGTTAATCGAAGCCCGGCGGCGCTGGGGCTGGCCGCATCGACGGTCTGGAAGTAGAGCGGCAGGAACGTGACCGAGCCGAACAGGGCAAAGCCGACGATCAGCGACAGAATGCCGCCGATTCGGAACACGCGGTTGCTCAGCAGCTCCAGCGGCAGCACAGGCTCACGGGCTCGTCGCTCGGTGGCGATGAAGGCGGCCAGGAGGAGGACCCCGGCGGCAGCGACGAGGATCGTCTGCGCCGAGCCCCACGGCCAGGTCGTCCCGCCCAGGCTGGCTACGAGCACGATCGCGCTGAGCGCCGCCGCGAGCAGCGACGCGCCGACATAATCGATCGCCGGTCGCCCACGAGCCTGCTTGCTCGGCAGCGTGGCGCCGAGCACGATCACGGCGACGAGGCCGAGCGGGACGTTGACGTAGAAGATCCAGCGCCACGAGACGGCCTGGACGATGACGCCGCCGAGCAGCGGCCCGGCGATGCTGGCCACCCCGAACACAGCGCCGAACAGGCCCTGGTACTTGCCCCGCTCACGCGGCGGCACGACGTCGCCGATGACCGCCTGGGTGAGCACGATCAGCCCGCCGGCCCCGAGGCCCTGGACGGCGCGGAAGGCGATCAGCTCGGTCATCCCGTCGGACAGGCCGCACAGGATCGACCCGAGCAGAAACAGCGCCACCGCGCTCTGCAGGACGCGCTTTCGCCCGTACAGGTCGCCCAGCTTGCCGTAGATCGGCGTCACCGCCGTCTGCCCGAGCAGGAACGCGCTCGTCACCCAGGACAGATGGTTCAGCCCACCGAGATCGCTGACGATCGTCGGCAGCGCGGTGGCCACGATCGTCTGGTCGAGCGCGGCCAGGAGCAGCACGAGCATCAGCCCGGCGAAGATCAGTCGCACCCGGGACGCCGGGAGGGAGGCGGGGGGCGCGGCAGACACGGTCAGGCCGGACATCGCTGCCGGCTGAATGATGGCAGTGCGGGTGTGGAAAGCTCAGGCGCGATGAGCGACGTCGTGGTCATAGGCGCCGGGCCGAACGGGCTGGTGGCGGCCAACCTGCTGGCCGACGTCGGCCTCGATGTCGTCGTCTACGAGGAGCAGCCCGAGCCGGGCGGTGCCGTGCGCTCCGGCCAGCTGACCGTGCCCGGGTACGAGCACGACCTGTTCAGCGCGTTCTATCCGTTCGCCGTCGCCTCGCCGGCGATGCAGCGACTCGAGCTCGAGCGCTGGGGCGTGCGCTGGCGCCACGCGCGGCTCGTGCTCGCGCATCCGATGCCGGACGGGCGTGCCGTCGCGTTGTCTCGCGACCTCGACGAGACGGCTGACTCGCTCGAGGCGTTCGGCACCGGCGACGGCGAGGCATGGCGGCGGCTATACGGGCTGTGGACGCGGATCGAGGAGCCGTTCATGGACGCTCTCACGACACCGTTCCCGCCCGTGCGCGCGGGGGCGCGGCTGGCCGGCGCGCTGCGCGTCCGGGGTGCGCTGCAGCTGGCCCGGCTCGCCGTGCTCCCACTCCGGCGCCTGGCCGAGGAGGCGTTCCGCGGCGAGGGCGCCGCCCTGCTTCTCGCCGGCAACGCGCTGCATGCCGATCTGACGCCGGAGTCGCCAGGCAGCGCGGCGTTCGGGCTCATCCTGTCGGGGCTGGGACAGAGCGTCGGGTTTCCCGTCCCGGAGGGTGGGGCGGGCCGGCTGACCGACGCGCTCGTGCGCCGGTTGCGGTCGGCCGGCGGCGAGGTCGTGTGCGGCGCCCGGGCCGAGCAGGTGATCGTGCGCGGCGGTCGGGCGCTCGGCGTCCGGCTGGCCGGCGGTGAGCGTGCGCGGGCGCGAGTCGGCGTGCTGGCCGACGTGGGCGCGCCGCAGCTCTATCGCGAGCTGCTGGCGCGCGACGCCGTGCCCGCGCGGATCCACCGCGGACTGGGCCGCTTCCAGTACGACTACTCGACGATCAAGGTCGATTGGGCGCTGTCCGCGCCGGTGCCATGGACGGCGGGAGCCGTGCGGCGCGCCGGCACGGTCCATGTCGGAGAGAGCCTCGACTTCCTCAGTCAGACGACGGGTGAGATCGAGCGCGGGCTGATTCCGGGCCGGCCGTTTCTCGTCTTCGGCCAATACGCCGCGGCCGACCCGACGCGGGCGCCGGCCGGCGCCGAGGTCGCCTGGGCGTACACGCACGTGCCTCAGGCAACGGTGTGTGACGCGCGTGGCGAGCTGCGCGGGGTGTGGGACGCCGGCGAGCTGGCGGTGTATGCGGCGCGGATGGAGGACGAGGTCGAGCGGTTCGCGCCGGGCTTCAAGCAGCTGATCATGGCCCGTCACGTCTTCGGGCCGCACGAGCTGGAGCGTGAGAACCGCAACCTGGTCGGTGGCGCGCTGAACGGCGGCACGGCCAAGCTTCATCAGCAGCTCGTGTTCAGGCCGCTGCCCGGACTGGCCCGGCCCGAGACACCGATCGCCGGCCTGTTGCTCGCCTCGGCCTCAGCGCATCCGGGTGGCGGCGTGCACGGAGCGCCGGGGGCGATCGCCGCCCGGGCGCTCCTGCGCCGTCGCCGGCCGCTTACATCTTGGCCGCGCCGGCCTCGATCGCCTGGCGGATCCGCGAGTAGGTCCCACAGCGGCACACGTTCCGGATCTGATCGAGATCCGCGTCGCTGATCGAGCGGCCCGCGGCCCTGGCCTCCTTGGCCAACGCCACCGCGTTCATGATCTGGCCCGGCTGGCAGTAGCCGCACTGGGCGACGTCGAGGTCGAGCCAGGCCTGCTGCATCGGGTGAAGCGAGGCGCCGGCCGTCGCCGGCAGCCCCTCGATCGTCGTGATCTCATCGGTCGGCTGGATCTTCGACACCGACACCGAGCACGGGTTGAACGCCTTGCCGTTGATGTGGCTCGTGCACGCCTTGCACACCCCGAGCCCGCATCCGTACTTGGGCCCGGTCACGCCGAGCAGGTCGCGCAGCACCCACAGGAGGCGGACATCGTCCTCGCAGTCGACGCTGACCCGCTTGCCGTTGAGGATGAAGGTGTGTGTTGGCACGGGGGCTCCTTACGGGAGGTCGGCGGTCGGCGACTCGGGCAACGGCGGCACGGTCGGGTACGGGGTGAAGCCGAGCGGCGCGTCGTGGTTGATCGGGAACGCGGTCGGGAGCTTGCCGGTGGCGCGCGCGTAGGCGCAGGCGGTGGCGGCCATGGCCGGTGCCACGCCGAGCTCGCCGGCGCCACCGGGCTGGCCGGTCGTCGAGGGCAGCACGATGACCTGCACGTCCGGCGGCGTGTTCCACTGCCGCGTGTAGTACGCGTTGTCCCAGCTGCCCTCGAGGAAGTGGCCGTCCTTGAAGTGCAGGCTGTAGGTGAGCGCCTGGGCGATCCCGTCCATCGCCCCACCCATCATCTGCGCCTGGAGGCCAAGCGGGTTGATCGGCAGCCCGACGTCGACCACGACGACGACCTTCGTCACGCGCGGGCCGGTGAAGCCGTCGGGGACGCTCCGGCCGACCGTGGCGGGGCGGCAGTCGATCTCGACCAGGCACGCGGCCCGGCTCTTGTACTCGTTGTGGATGGCGATGCCCTGAGCCGTGCCTGGGGCCATGATGCGGCCCCAGCTGCCGGCGGCAGCCGCCTTGTCGAGCACGGCCTTGAGGCGGTCGTCGCGCACGAACGAGTGGCGAAACGCGTACGGGTCCTTGCCCAGCGCATTCGCCACCTGGTCGACCATCAGCTCGGTGGCGGTGGTCACGTTCGGGCTGTAGATGTTGCGCACGCTGCCCGTGTTGAACGTGTTGTAGGCATAGATCTCGTTCAGCAGCTGCGTGACGACGCCGAAGTTGTACGGAACGTTCTGGGTCAGATTGAAGATGGCCTGCGAGTAGCCGAGCGAGTTCGCGGCCGGCAGCTGGGCGAAGTTGGCGCTCAGCAGCTCGCCGAAGCCCATGCTGAAGTCGGTCGCCACGCTCGTATGGCGCTGGTCGAACGCGAGCACGTTGGGGCTGGCGTACGTCACCCGCACGTGTGACGTGCACATCGGATGAACGCGACCCTGGCGGAAGTTGTCCGTCCGGTGCCACATCAGCCTCACCGGCTTGCCGAGCTTCTGCGAGATGGCCGCGGCCTCGAAAGCGGCGTCAGAGAAGAGATGGCGACCGAACGAGCCGCCGCCCTCGGTGACGTGGACCTTGACGTTGCCGACCGGCAGGCCCAGATTGACCGCGATCTGCTCCTGGGTCCAGATCGGCGATTTCAGGCTCGACCAGATCTCGGCGCTGTTCGATTTGACGTCGGCCACCGCGCAGTTGGTCTCGAGCGGGTCGCCGGGGCGGAAGTGGAACGTGAACGTCTGCTCGATCGTCTTGCCCAGCGGCAGCGCCGGCGTGAGCGGGAGCTCGGCCTTCTTCAGGTCAGCCAGGACATCGGCCTCGCTCTTGCCATCGACGCTGCCCGGACCCCATACGACGTCCAGCGCGTCGATCGCGTCGATGCACTGCCCGAACGTGCGCCCGCGCACGGCGACCCCGCCTGCCACGGTGGCCGTGTGAGGGATGATCGCCACGTCGGTGATCCCCGGCATCGCCTGGACCGCGTTCAGGTTGCGCACCGACTGCGCGCCGGCGTTGATCGTCGGCGGCCGGCACACCATCGTCGGTAGCGCTCCGGGGACGTCGAGATCCATCGCGAACTGCTTGCGGCCGGTGACGATGTCGTGCGCATCGATGCGAGGCTGCGGGGTTCCAACCAGGTTCTGCGCCGACGCGGATTTGAGCGTCGCGCTGGTGCGTGTAGTCCTCTTGACCGCGCCGCGCCTGGCCAGCGAGCCGAGACTCACGCTCTGCCCGCTCGGGCCCTGGATCACGCCATCGAGGATGCCGAAGTCCGACGGTAGGCCCCCGAGCAGATCGGCGGCGGCCTGAAGCAGCTGACCCTTGGCCAGCGCGGCCGCGACGCGTACCGGCGTGTAAATCGAGTGCATCGTGTTCGAGCCGCCGGTGAGCTGGTTGAACAGCAGCTCGGGACGGGCGTCGGCCAGCGTCACCTTGACCTTGTCCAGCGGGAGGTCCATCTCGTCGGCGATCGTCATGGCCACCGCCGTGGTGATTCCCTGTCCGACCTCGGCCCGCGGCAGCGCGAACGACACCGTCCCGTCCGGGTTGACGGCGACAGCGATCAGCGCCGAGGTCGGCAGCGCCGCGTCGTTCAGCACGTCGGAGAGATCGAGGAGGTCGACGGCTTGCTTGGTGGGGATCGCGCCGTAGGCGGTACCCGTCCCGAGCTCGGCTGCGGCGAGCACCGTCGGGGCCGCGATCAGGTAGCCGATGAACCGCCGGCGCGAGACACCGTGGTCCCGTGGTCCGCTCTCAACCATGTGGCGCTCTCCCGTTTTCGACCGCCGTGATTTACCCGTGCCCGGCGGAACGGGCGCAAGACTAATGCTTGTTGGCTGGCCAGACAACCATCAGGTGAGCGGTGCGACTGGCAGGCGCCTCGCCGGCGGGCCGAGCCCGAGCGACTTGGCGCTTGCCAGTCGTGACTTGGCGCCTGCCGGCCCGTGCCGGTCAGCTGACGGTGAGCGTGCCCTGCATCCCGGCCTGGCGGTGGCCAGGGACGCTGCAATAGAACGTGTATGTGCCCGGCTTGAGCTTCACGACGAGCGTCTTCTTGCCGCCCGCGAAGGTCGGCGTGGCGCCGACATTCGGGCCGCTGGTCCCCTGCTGGATGGTTATGTTGTGGGGCAGCGAGGAGCTGTTCGTGAAGTCGATGCTGACCGAGCCCGCCTTGGCGCTGAGGGTCGCCTTGGTGAACTTCAGTTGCCCGCCGGGGTCGGCGGCCTCGGTGATCGTGCCGCCGCCACCGCCGGCCGCGGCGGAACTCGCCGGCGCCGAGGAGCTCGTGGACGTAGCGCTGGAGGAGGCCGGCGCGCTCGAGCTGGTGCTACTGCTGCTGGAGCCGCCGCAGGCAGCCAGCGCCAAGGCGGTGATGGAAGCGATCAGGACCGCTGGGATTTTGTACATGTAGTCGCTCTCTCCGGTGGATGGGGTCGAAATCGGTCGCTAGCAAAGACGCTGCGCCGGCAGGATTGCTTCCCCGGTCCTCGCCAGCCTAGATCGTTTCGCCGGGTCGCTGGAAGATGATCTCCGGCACCACGCACGCCGGCGAGACGCGCAGGAGGAACCTGAGCGCCTCGGCGATGTCACTCGTGCGAAGCATCTCCTCGGGTGGCACGCTGCCCTTGATGAAGTCGGTCATGTCGGTGTCGACGAAGCCGGGACAGAAGGCGACGGACTTGATGCCGTCGCCGCCGAGCTCCTTGTTCATCGCCTGCGCGTAGGAGATGACGGCCGCCTTGGTGGCCGCGTACACCGATAGCCAGGGCTGCGGCGATTTGCCGGCGAGCGAGGCGAGATTGACGACGAGCGCGCTGCGATGCTCGGCGCCGGCTGCGCGCAGCAGCTCCAGGCACTCGCGATAGAAGAGAACGATCGCGCGCAGGTTGACGTTGAGCTGAAGATCGACGTGCTTGGTCTGATGCTCGGCGGCCGGCGCGCCGATTCCGGCGCCGGCGTTGTTGACGAGCACGTCGAGGCGCCCGAAACGCTCGCGGTGAGCCCTGACGACTTGGCGGATCCCGTCCTCGTCGGCCATGTTCGCCGCTACGTGCTCCACTTCATAGCCCTTGTCGCGAAGCTCGGCGGCCGTCTGCTCGAGCCGGTCCGGCTTGCGCGCGGTGAGCGTCACGCCATAGCCCTCCTCGGCGAGGGCCTCGGCGAGCGCCAGGCCTATGCCTCGCGAGGCTCCGGTGACGATGGCGGCGCGGTTGGGCATACGGTTGACCTTTCTGACGTCAGTGTCGGGGCCCGCAATCTAACGGGCACGCGGATCAGGGTGGGCTCGTCGCCTGCAGGGCGACCAGCGCGGCGCTGTACGGGGGGAGCGCCACCGTGTACTTGTGGGCGCGCGGCCTGACCACCTCTCTCAGCGCACGCCCGCTCCAGCGACCCTCGCTGTTCAGTGAGCGGCCGGCCAGCGTCTCGCCGGTCTGCGCCGCCGGGGAGGCGCCGAGCAAGCGCTCCACCGTCGCCCGGCCGCGCGCGGGCAGCGCCATCGTCACGCTCGCCACGGTCGGACCCTTGTTGAGGAGCAGCACATGAAGCGTCCGCTTGCCCACCGCCACCGTCCACGCCTTCAGGTGTGGCGCGGTGGCCTGCAGATGAGTAGGGACGAGGCGCGCGTCGGGTCCGAGCGTCCGCGCGAACAGGATCAGGCCATAGAGCAGCGGATGCACGACGAGGCCGCGAGCGTCGAACGTGAACGGGTCGTTGATCGCCCGCACCCGAGCGTGGAGGCTCACGCCGCGCACGCCCGCGCGGACGTACTCGAACACGGCATCCGGCGCCCAGAGCGCCGTGGAGTAGCTGTTGCTGACGCCGAACAGGCCGCCGCAGGTGATCGAGTTGAACTCGGTGAGACGGAACGGGAGGTCGGCGTGTCGGCGCACGTACGCGACGACGGGTTGGAGAAGTTGCGCAGGACGCGCGCTGGCGCGTTCGCTGAGGATGCGCTCGAACGTCGGATACTGCGGCGAGTCGCGCAGCGCACAGCCCGAGTACGGGTAGCGGTGACCGCTCACCTCGCCGAGGCCGGGGTGCGGCCCGGCGAGCAGCACCTCGATGAAGCGGCGATCCGCCACGGGATTGGCCAGCGCGGGCGCGAGCAGCGGCACACCCGGCACCACGCGGCCGAGGATGGCGGCGTAGCGGTTGAAGTCGCGCGCGTAGTCAACTGGCGTGATGTCGGGAGGCAGAGCGTGGCCCGAGAACTGCTCGCCGCCAGTCGTGAACAGCCAGAACGCCCGGTCGTAGAGATCGGGTTCGTTGGCTATCTCAAAGCCGATGATGCTCTTGCGCGGCAGCCGCGTCTCGGCCACCCGCGCCCAGGCCGCCGCCAGCTGCGGCGAGCCGGTGACCAGGTTGAGGTCGAGGATCACGCGCAGGCGTAGCGCCTTGACGATGCTCGCCGTGCGCTCAATGAACGATGGGGTGAGCTCGAACGCCCAGCGTGGCGGCTCGAGCAAGTTGGGGTCGTACAGCGTGTGCGAGGCGGAGTCGCCGCCGATGCGC
Source organism: Solirubrobacteraceae bacterium (assembly GCA_045805545.1). Taxonomy (GTDB): domain Bacteria; phylum Actinomycetota; class Thermoleophilia; order Solirubrobacterales; family Solirubrobacteraceae; genus Palsa-465. The sequence goes on from JBJMLD010000074.1 coordinate 10,062, forward strand.
AGGATGAACGGCCCGTCGCCGGGCACGTGCAGCAGCCTCAGCATGCGGTCGTAAAGCGCCACGTGGCGCTCGTCCACCGGCAGCGTCCAGTACTCGGTCGACAGCCCGAGAAACGAAGGCGGGATCTTCAGCGGCGGCTGGTGGCGGTCGATCGATAGCGAGGCTGTCGAGATCGCCGGCGTGACGGGCGGAGTCTGCTGCGCCGCGCCGGCCGCGCCGGGTGCGCACAACGCGGCCAGCGTGCCGATCAGCGTCGCCAGCGCCGTGCCTTCCACGCGGCAGCGCCGCCGGGACCCCAGGACCACGGCGCGCGACCCTAGCAATATCCTCGGGCGATGACGCACGGAGGCAAGCGCCGGGGGTGGCGCGTGCGAGGGGCGGCCTGCGCGCTGGGCCCGTCGCGGTAGGC
>JBJMLD010000075.1:0-14342 GCA_045805545.1 Solirubrobacteraceae bacterium
GTCCGATCGCGTCGCTGAGCGGGGGCGGGCGCTGACCGAGGAGGACTGGATCGCGATTCAGCGCCACCCGGAGCTCGGCGCCGACATGCTCAAGGACCTCGGCATGTACGGCCCGGTCGGGGAGATCGTGCGCTCCCACCACGAACGGATCGACGGTCGCGGGTATCCGCGCGGGCTGAGCAGTGACGAGATCCCGGAACTCGCAAAGATCATCGCCGTGGCCGAGGTGTACGACACGCTCACCGCGAGCGACACGTATCGCACGCGGGTGAGCTCATTCGAGGCGCTGCGCGAGCTACGCCGCGTCGCCGGCTCGCAGCTCGACGCGCGCTACGTCGAGGTGCTGGCCGACCTGCTCAGCGGCGAAGGGGTCGAGTACAGGCACGCCGACGCGGCCGACTTCGACACCGAGCTCGACATGGAGCGGCGAATTCGCGAGGCCGGCGCCGGCGGCTGAGCCGGGTCGGCGGCTACGGCCGGCGCAATTGGCAGCCCAGGCCCGGGCCGGCGGCCGAGGCGGGCGCGACAGGCGCTCGCGCCGGCAACCTTGGCCGGCGCGCGCCTACTCCTATTCGGTTGTGGCCCCCGAGGGCTTGTCTCGTGCCCTCAGCTGGCGATCCGGGTGCTCTCGACAGGTGTCGCGTGCGCCGGCCGGGATCCGCGCTGCAAGGAGTCGATGAACTCCTGGATTTGGTCCCGACTGAAGCGACGCTGCCCACCTGGAGTCCGATAGGACTCGAGATACCCCATGTCCGACCAGCGGCGGATGGTGCCTAGCGAAACGCCCAACGCGTGGGCCGCCTGCGAAGTCGAAAGACCGAGGGGGCTGGTCTTGATTGGCTCCATGGCGCAATTGCAGCCGCCTTGGTGAGGGTTCGAGAGGGTACGCGAGGATTTGCACAACCTTGGTTGATGAAGATGCCATTTGCGTGGTCGAATGCGACGATGCAGGCACATGCGCCTCCGTCTCTACCACCATCACGACGGCGCACGAGTCGCGTATCGGGAGACGGGGACCGGGCCGGCGCTGACGCTGCTGCACTCGCTCGGGCTCTCGCACCGGGAGTGGGAGCCGATCGTCGCGCCGCTCTCAGCTCGCTTTCGCGTCGTGCTGCCCGATCTTCCCCTGCACGGCGATTCCGAGGACCGGCCACGGCATCCCTACACCGCGGATTGGCTGGCCGACGTGATCGCCGGCTTCTGCCGGGAGGTGGCGGGGCCGCGGCCGCTGCTGGCCGGCCATGACATAGGCGCGGAGCTGGCCCTGAGGGCCGCGACGACCGATCGGCTGACACCATCGCGGCTCGTCTTGATGTCCAATCGGCTGCACCGTCGGGAGGAGTTCGCCGGCAAGCGCGCCGCTTGGCGTGCCGCCTGCCGGCTCGCCGCGCTACCCGGCCTTGACCGAGCGCTGGCTCACGGCGCCAAGCTCGTGTTCCGGCCGTCGGTCGGCGAGCGGATATCTGCCCAGCACAACCCGGCCGCGCGCGACCTTCTGCGCCACGCCTTTGCCGACGTCGGTGGCAACGGCAACCGCGCGCGCTCGTGGGCGAAGTTCGTCCGGCGCTGGCCGGTCGAGGCGCAGCGCTACCTGCTCGACGTGTATCCGAGGATCGACATCCCGGTCCTGCTCTTGTGGGCCGAGGAGGATCCGGCCCACCCCCTCGAGGGGGCACAGGAAGCGCTCGACCTGCTGCCCGACGGGCAGCTGCGCACGCTGGCGGGCACCGGGTTTCTCATGGCCTACGACGATCCCGTCGCGGTGGCGCGGGAGCTGATCGCCTTCTGCGGGTGAGTCGCTAGCGTGTCAGACAGCGGTAATTGATTTTGAAAGGAAACGGCATGAGCGTCCAAGAGTCCGAGGAGCTGTGGGGCGGGGAGACGACCAAGGCGATTGACAATTTCCCGATCTCCGGCGAGACGGTCCCGGTGTCGGTGATCCGCTGGTTGGGACGGATCAAGGCCGCCTCTGCGCGCGTCAACTGCGAGCTCGGGTTGCTCGATCGTGACGTGGCGGACCGGATCGCCGCGGCGGGCGACCGCGTGGCGGCCGGCGAGTTCGACGACCAGTTTCCGATCGACGTGTTCCAGACCGGCTCAGGGACCTCGACGAACATGAACGCCAACGAGGTGATTGCCCACCTGGCCGGCGATGACGCGCACGCCAACGATCACGTCAACATGGGGCAGTCCTCGAACGACGTGTTCCCGTCGGCGGTGCACCTCGCGGCGCTTGACATGGCTACGAACTCACTCCTGCCGGCGTTGGAGCAGCTGGAGGCTTCGTTCGCCGCCAAGGCGGACGAGTTCAAGGACATCGTCAAGTCGGGCCGCACCCACCTGATGGATGCCGTCCCGGTCACGCTCGGGCACGAGTTCTCCGGCTACGCGGCGCAGATCCGCCTCGGCGCCCGCCGGGTGCGAAACGCGCTGCCCCAGGTGGCGCAGATCCCGCTCGGCGGCACCGCCACGGGCACCGGTCTGAACACCCACAAGGAGTTCGCCGGCCGGGTGCGCGCGCACCTGACCGAGACGAGCAACCTGGAGATCCGGCCGCCCGAGGATGCGTTCGAAGCGCAGGGCAACCGCGATGCGCTGGTCGAGCTGTCGGGGGCGCTGAAGGTGATCGCCGTCTCGCTGACCAAGATCGCCAACGACCTGGCGCTGCTCGGCTCGGGCCCGCGCGCCGGCATCGGCGAGATCTTCCTGCCCGAGCTGCAGAAGGGCTCCTCGATCATGCCCGGCAAGGTCAACCCGGTGATCCCCGAGGTCGTCCTCCAGGTCAGCGCCCAGGTGATCGGAAACGACACGGCGATCACGATCGCGGGTAGCCAGGGCCAGTTCGAGCTCAACGTGCGCGTGCCGCTGCTCGCGCACAACCTGCTCGAGTCGATCCGGCTGTTGGCCAACACCGCCAAGGCGTTCGCCGAGAAGTGCGTCGACGGCATCCGGGCCAACGAGGAAGGCTGCCGGCATTCGGCCGAGGAGACACTTGCGGCGGCGACGGCGCTCAATCCGTACATCGGTTACGACAAGGGCGCCGAGATCGTCAAGGAGGCGGCCGAGTCGGGCCGGTTGCTACGCGATGTCGCCGCCGAGCACGGCGTCGACGAGGAGACCTACAACAAGGCCATGGACCTGCGCAAGATGGCGCAGGGCAACCTATAGCGCGGCCCGCTCGAGAGCCCGGGCGATCATCACAGCGACGGCCATCGGTTCTTCGGTCAGCGCTCGCCACGTGATGCGGATGACCCGGTAGCCGGCGAGAACATGTGCCGCGTCTCGTTTGCGGTCGCGTTCGAACGCGTAGCGGTGCCCGTGGAATTGAAAGCCGTCGACCTCGACAATGAGTCGCTGCTGCGCCCAGAGGAAGTCGGCGAGGTACCCGCTGATCTTCACGTTCGTCTGCGGGAACGGGAGGCCCGCCTGGCGAAGCAGGAGCTTCATCCGCCGTTCGGCCTCGCTGCGCGTCCACGCCGGGCCGCCGACGCGGTCGAGCTCGGCTCGGAGCGCGGCAGCGCCATGTCGCTGTGGGTAGCGGTCGAGAACGCGTCTGAGGGCCGTTTCGGTGACGAGTTTGAGCGCGTAGGCCTCGGCGATCGCGCGCTCGAGCTCGTCGCCTTGGGCCTGGGAGGCGAAGTCGAGGAGGGTCCGCGCCGGCGAGGTGATCGGGATTCCGTTCCAGAGGGTGCGATCGTCGGGATGCAACTCGGGCACGCGGTGGCCGGCGATTCCATCCCGACGTCGCCCTGAGCTGGCGATGACCGTGACATCGACGGGGCCGTCGATGGGCTCGGTGAGCACATAGAGCGCGGTGGCTGACCGATGGCTGACCAAGGACGAGTCACCGCACGCGAGGACGGCCGCGAGCTCTCGGGCGCCGGGCGCGAACGTCAGCGGCCCGAACAGATAAACGCCGTGATGCACGCGATGCAGTAGGCCACGACGAAGCCGCCTGGTGATCGCATGCGGCCCGATGCCGCAGGCGTACAGCTGGACGGCCGTGATGAGGTCCAGCTGGTGGCGCGCAACCCACGACGCTGCGCGGTCCGGGTCGGGCGCGCCGTCCCGCGCCTCGGCCCCGCGAATTTGCGCACAAATCGCGTCGACCGACAGGAGTCGGGCGACAAATTGCTCGTGGCGGGCAATTTGCGCACCGAACGCGCGGGGCCGACGCGTTTTGTGCGATTTTTCGCGGCGTTGGGGACCCGGTGGCGGCATCTCTGCATATACAGAGGCCGCAGCACGAAGACTTCGCCCCCCTACGTGGCGACTGTCTCAGCGCCCAGCCCGATGACGCCCTTGGCCACGTCGACCGAGTAGTCGATCGGCACGACGATCAAAGACGGCACGTCGAGGGCCAGCGCGCCATCCAGCCGCACCGCGAAGTCCTCGGCCGAGGAGCAGCGCCAGGCCGGCATCCCGAACGACTCGGCCAGCTTGACGAAGTTGGGGTTGCCGAAGCCGACGTCGAAGTGGCGGCCGAACTTCTTGTCCTGCTTCCAGGCGATGGAGCCGAACTGGCCGTTCTCCCAAAGGATGTTGACCACGGGGGTGCGCAGGCGGACGGCGGTCTCGAGCTCCTGGCAGTTCATCAGGAAGCCGCCGTCGCCGCTGACCGTGACGACGCGGCGCTCCGGGTACACGAGCTTGGCCGCGATCGCCGTCGGCAGCGCGAAGCCCATCCCGGCCAGGCCGTTGGCGATCAGCACCGTGCCCGGCTCGTGGGCCGGGAACATCCGCCCGATCCACAGTTTGTGCAGGCCCACGTCGGACACGAGGATGTCGTCGGGCGCAAGCGCCTCCCGGATGTCCCACAGCACGCGAGGCGGGCGCATCGGGAAGTGGTCGTCCTCGCGGGCGTCATTCAACGCGCTGAACGTGACGTCGCGCAGCCCGCTGGTGGCGGCGCTGGCGCCGCCGGTGGCGGCGCGGGTGCAGCTGGTGGCGAGCCGGGCCAGCACGTGGGCGATGTCGCCGACCAGCTCGACCTCCGGGATGTAGAACTCGTCGATCTCGGCCGCGACGCTGTCGACGACGATGATCGCCTTGTCGCCACGGGGGTTCCAGTGCTCGGGCGCGTGCTCGACCAGGTCGTAGCCGACCGCGATGACGACGTCGGCGTCCTCGAACCCGGCCATCTCGTAGTCGCGCGACTGCAGGCCCACCGTCCCGGCCGCGTACGGGGTCTCGTAGTCGAGCAGGCCCTTGGCCATGAACGTCTCGGCCACCGGGATCCCGGTGACCTGTACGAAGGCGCGTAGCGCACGTGCGGCGTGGGCGCGGATCGCACCGTTGCCGGCGAGCACGATCGGGCATTCGGCGCCGTCGATGATCTCGGCAGCGCGCTGTAGCTCACGCATTCCGGGTTCGGGCTGCACCGGCTCGTGGCGGGGCAGCGGCTGGGCGTCGAGCGGGCGCTCCATCACGTCCTCGGGAAGCTCCAGGTGCGTCGGGCCCGGCTTCTCTGACTCCGCCACCTTGAACGCCTTGCGCACGACCTCGGGCACGATCTCCGGGCTCGACACGCGCGCATTCCACTTGACGATCGGGCGCATGATCGCGATCAGGTCGATGTACTGATGCGACTCCTTGTGCATCCGCTCCAGGTCGGACTGGCCGGTGAGCGCGACCACCGGCGAGCGGTCGAGAAACGCGTCGGCCACCGCGGTGACCAGGTTGGTGGCGCCGGGACCGAGCGTGCCCAGGCAGACGCCCGCACGGCCGGTCAGGCGCCCGTAGGCATCGGCCATGTAGGCGCCGCCCTGCTCGTGGCGGACGGGCACGAACTGGATCGAGGAGTCGGCCAGCGACTCGTTCAGATCGAGCGTTTCCTCGCCCGGGATCCCGAAGACGTAGCGGACGCCCTCCGACTCGAGACACTCGACGAAGACATCAGAGGCTCTGCGCTCGGCCATGACAGCTCCTTATCTAACCGGATCGAGGTGGCCGTACGCGTCGCCCCCAACCCGCGCTGCGCGCAACCGGGGCTGAGCATTACCCTGAGCCGGGTGCCTGCACCGCTGATCGCCGTCGACGGTCCCTACGTCCTGTACCGCTCGTTCTTCGCCCTGCCTGATTCGATCAAGGGCGCAGACGGGAACTCGGTGAACGCGCTGCTCGGCGGCACGAATCTGCTGCTCCGGATCGCCGCCGACCGCGAGCCACGCGCAATCGTCGTGTGCTGGGGCGCCGACGCCGCCGCCTACCGGGTCGAGCTCTACCCGACCTACCACGCCGATCGCCCGCCGGTTCCGGACGCGCTGGCCTGGCAGTTCGAGCAGGCCCCGGCGCTGTTCGAGGCCTTCGGCTGGAGCTCGCAGCGCACCGACGAGTTGGAGGCCGACGATTTGCTCGGCTCGCTGGCCGCCGTCGAGGTGGACGAGGGCGGCGAGGCGTTGATCGTCACTGGCGATCGCGACATGTACCAGTGCGCCAGCGAGCGCGTTCACGTGGCGTTCCTGAAGTCGGGGCTCAGCGGCTTCGAGGAGCTTGATCCCGACGGCGTCAAGCAGCGCTACGGCGTCGAGCCGGCGCTTGTGCCCGACTTCATCGCGCTTCGTGGAGACCCGTCGGACGGGCTGCCGGGTGCCCAAGGGATCGGGCCTAAGACGGCCGCGGAGCTGCTCGAGCGCCACGGGTCGCTCGATGCGGCGATCGACGCCGCTGACAGCGAGCGTCCGCGCGTCGCCGCGGCGCTGCGCGACTCGGCGGCCGAGCTACGTGCGTTCAAGGACATCGCCACCCTGCGCACGACGGCGATCAAGCGGCCGCCCGACCGGCTCACGGACCTGGAGGGCGGCGCCCAGGCGGCGCGGAAGTTCGGCCTGAACCGGCTGGCCGAACGGCTCGAGCAAGCGACAACGTTGACCGACCTCTAGCGAGAAGGGTAAGTGGTCGTCATGCGCGCGAAGCCGGTCCGGATGCTCCTTCTCCCAGGGCTCGTGTTCCTCCTCGTGGTTGGAGCGGGCTGGTCGCTGGCGCAGGCGCACGGCAAGAAGAAGACGCCTGCACATCGCACTGTCCTCAGGCAGCCGCAGCGCCAGCGCCTCACCCCGCGTCCTGCGCGGGCGTTAGAGGACGGCGACAGCGATCAGGTGGCGACAACCGGCCGCACGAACCACCGAGCCAAGCCCGCAAGGCCTGCGAGGCCCGCTAAGCCCGCCAAACGAGCCCGCGCCGCAAGCTCGGCCGTGACGGTTACGACTCATCCGCCGGCCTCGGTGAATCTGAGCGCGGGCTGGCGCTCGGTGCCCGACCCGTCAAACCTGGGCGTCGCCGAGGACTGGGGACAGGGCGGCGGAGAAGCGCAGCCATGGCAGCCGGTACAGATGCCCAACGACTTCAACGCCACCGTGGCCGGCGCTCCCAACAGCGGCACCGTGGCTTGGTACGAGACCGAGTTCACTGGACCGCTGCTCACCCCGGGGCGGGCCTGGCGGATCGCGTTCGAGAGCGTACGCCGCAATGCCCAGGTGTGGCTGAACGGTTACAACATCGGCTCGAACTCGGATCCATACGCTCCGTTCAGCCTGCCCGCGACGACGCTCCTGCCGGGACAGAAGAACCTCCTGATCGTCCGCGTGGACAACATTCGTAACCGCGACACCCTGCCCGAGGACTGGTGGGACTGGGGCGGAATCATGGGGCCGGTCACGCTCGAGCCGGTGGGCCGCCTCACGCTGACGAACCTCGGCGTCATGCCGGAGCTGAGCTGCCGCTACCGGTGTGGCGACCTGCTCGTTCAGGGCAAGCTGTCGAGCCGCACGCTCGGCTCGCTGGCATCCGACGTCGTCGTCACGGTGACGGCACCGAACGGCGCCAGCTCGACCTCACACCACCACGTCTCAAAGCTCGGGGCAAACGGCGCCACTCAGCTGAACTTCCGCGTCCCGGTGCGCCGGCCGGTTGCGCTGTGGTCGCCGCGCAGCCCGGCGCTCTATCGGGTTCGCGTCGACGTCGTGGCCGGCGGTCGCGTCGAGCAGACGCAGAGCCTGAAAGTGGGGATGCGCAGCGTCGAGGTCCACAAGGGTCTGCTCTATCTGAACGGCCGGCGCCTGTGGCTGCACGGCGCCTCGATCCACGAGGACATCGCGGGTCGCGGCGCGGCGCTCACGGATGCCGATATCGCCACGATCGTCTCCGAGCTGAAAGCACTCGGCGCCAACGTGACGCGGACGCACTACCTGCTCAGTCCCCGTCTGCTCGACGCGCTCGACGCGGCCGGGATCATGGTGTGGGCGCAGCCGCCGGTCGATCACGCCGATAGGGCCCTGCGCAGCTCGCGCGGGCGAGCCAACGCGCTGCGGCTGCTGAGCTCGACGCTGCTGGGCGACCGCAACCACCCGTCGGTGATCGTCGACTCGGTCGGCAACGAGCTCTCACCGAATCCCGACGCGACGCCCGGCACGAAGCGATACCTCCTGGAAGCCACAGCGCTGGCGCGCCAGCTCAACCCGACGCTTCCGGTCGGCCTCGACACGTACTGCTACACGGGCTATCCAGCCCAGAAGATCTACTCGCAGCTGAACGTGCTGGGGATCTCCCACTACTTCGGGTGGTACACCGGGCCGCCCGGTCACTCGATCGTCAATTTCAACGGGCTGCGCCCGTTCCTGATCCTGGCCCACAAGCGCTACCCGAACCTGGCCGTGACCGTGTCGGAGTTCGGCGCCGAGGCTCTGTTCGACGGGCCGGCCACGACCAAGGGCAGCTACGCGTTCCAGAGCAACTACATCCAGCAGACGTTCGGTGTGCTCGACCGGCTGCCGTTCATGAACGGCGCGATCTACTGGACGCTGCGCGAGTTCGCCGTCGGGCCGAACTGGACCGGCGGGGTCACGTTGCCGGCGGGCATGGTGCCGGACGGCATCCACCACAAGGGGCTGATCGCCTACGGCGGAGCGCCCAAGCCGGCGTTCGCGGTGGCGCAGCGCCTGTTCGGTGTGACGCCCTCGTTCGTCAAGTAGTTCTATGGCGTGAACTTGACCGTGATCACGTCCCCGTCGGCGACCAGGTAGTCGCGCCCCTCCAGGCGCAGCGTCCCCCGGTCGCGCGCGCCGGCATAGCCGCCGGCGTCGACCAGCTCGCGCCACGGCACGACCTCGGCGCGCACGAAGCCGCGCTGGATGTCGCTGTGGATCATGCCCGCGGCATGCCAGACCGACAGCCCGCGCCGCAGATGCCAGGACTGGGCCGGCTTGTCCTCACCGGCGGTGAAGAACGCCACCAGATCGAGCAGGGAGAACGCTCCGCGGACGACGGTCTGCAGCCCAGATTCGCTGAGGCCGAGGTCGGCGCGCATGGCGGCCGCGTCCTCTTCGTCGAGTTCGCCGAGCTCTGACTCGAGCCGCGCCGAGACAGCCACCGCGGCTGCGCCCTCGGCGCTCGCGTGCTCGAGCAGGGCCGGCGGAACCTCGTCGCTTCCCTCCTCGACGTTGGCTACGTAGAGCACCGGCTTGGCCGTGAGCGGCGAGAGCAGCGTCATCGCGTCCGGCGCGTCCGCGGGCGGCGGGACCGTGCGAGCGGGCCGGCCGGCCTGCAGCGTCTCGATCAGCGACCGCAGCCACCCCTCCTCGGCCACGGCGCGGCGCTCGCCGGAGCGGGCGGCGCGCGTGACGCGCTCGAGCCGGCGCTCGGCCTGCTCGAGGTCGGCGTACACGAGCTCCGTCTCGATCGTCTCGACGTCGGCCAGCGGGTCGACGTGGCCCTCGGGATGGACGACGTTCGGATCCTCGTGCACGCGCACGACGTGGACGAGCGCGTCCGTCTCGCGGATGTTGGCCAGGAACTGATTGCCCAGGCCCTCGCCGCGGTGCGCTCCCGCGACGAGACCGGCGATGTCGTGAAACTCGATGGTGTCCGGAACGACCTTCGACGCGCGGATCGTCGCCGCCACGGCATCGAGACGCTCGTCGGTGACCGGGACGACGGCGACGTTGGGTTCGATCGTCGTGAATGGGTAGTTGGCCGCCTCGGCGGCGACGCCGGTCAGGGCGTTGAAGAGCGATGACTTGCCGGCGTTCGGCATGCCGACGATCCCGACCTTCATCGCGACACGCCCGCCGCCAGAAGCGTTCCCAGCACTGCGCCGGCCGCGACATCACTCGGATAGTGGACACCGAGGTAGGGGCGGCTCACGGCGAAGGCAAACGCTGCGGCGTACAGCGGGGTCGGTGGCGCCAGGCCGCTGAACGCCCAGGCGGCGGCGAATGACGTCGTGGCATGTGCGCTCGGGAACGAGAGCCGGGACACCGTCGGGGTCAGCGGCGGTAGACCCGGCAACTCGGGGCGCCGGCGCCGGACGGCGAGCTTGACCGCGTAGTTGGCGCCGTAGGCGGCCACCACGATCCCGACACCGCGCCGCCAGCGGCGACGCCGCAGCGCGTCGCCATCCAGGATCGCACCGGCCGAACCGAGCGCGAGCCAGCACGCGGCGTGCTCGCCGATCCGCGAGTAAGCACCGACCCAGCGCTCGACCACGCGCGGGTGGCCGTGCGTGCGCAGGAAGAGAAGGAGGCGGCGATCGCCGGCGAGGATCGACACGGGCGGGGACTGTACGTGGGCGCGGTCAGGCTCGCGTTTGCCTGGCCGCAGGCGACGCTTCCCAGAATTCGTCGATCTTGGTCGCGTCCGGCTCGGCCACCCGTTTTGAAATGGCCCACATGTCGACCGGCTCGTCGCCCTCGTTGCGATGCGATCGTGGCGTGCCCGGATCGACCTTGACCGCTGCCGGAGCGCTCACGCGGCGGATCTCCTCGCCGAAGCGCATCGTGAGCGTGCCCCGAGTGATCAGGTAGACCTCCTCCACCTCGCGGTGAAAGTGTCCGGTCCCCTGCTCGAAGTCGGAGTGCGGCGGAACCCGGATCAACGTGACCGCCAGCTGTCGGCAGCCGAGTGAATGGCTCAGTCGGCGAAACTCGCCGGGAACATCCGACCCTTCGTAGTAGTCCTTAGCGGTATCAGGATCGACTATCGCGAATCCATCGCTGCGTTCAGATGTTGTGTTCATGACTCGGTGTTCTACCCGAGCGGCGCGGGGAGACGAAGTACCGTGGGGAACGTGACGCGAGAACGCAAGCCCGGCACGGTGGCGTTGGTGGCGCTGGCCATCGCACTCGCTGCCGTGACCGCCGGATGCGGCAGCTCGGCGAGCGGCCACGTGACGGCGACGCCAGCGGCCCAGATCGTGCACTGGACGGAGTTCGTCCACGCCGCGCGGCCGGTCGATCTGGCCGGACCGCGCCCCGATGGTTCGCTCGTGCTGGCAGCGAACGGCAGGCTGTCCCTGCTCGGTGGCGATCGCGTGATCCGCGGCTTCGCCCCGGCCTACCGAAATTCCGCCGGCGAAGAGCCGTACATCGACGTGGCGCCGAAGGGATGCTTCGGTGCAGGATCGGCGTACGCGCTCCGTCTAAGCAAGACCAAAGGCGTGGTCCGGGTCGGCGCCCACGGCGGTGTCCGCCAGTTCGCCACCGTCGCCGCTCCGGGCCTGCTCGACGGCATTGCGTTCGATCGCACCGGGCGCTTCGGTCACCGGCTGCTGGTGACCGCGACCGCCGGCTCGCGCACGGCCGTCATGGCCATCAGCTGTGGCGGTCTCGTCAAGACGATCACCCGCCAGGCCCCGCGCATCGAGGGCGGTATCGCCGTCGCTCCGGCCGGCTTCGGCCACTTCGCCGGCGATCTCATTGCCCCCGATGAGCACGGCGGCGGGCTCTACGCGATCACCCCGTCGGGCCAGAGCATCCTCGTCGGCGCATCCGGACTGCCCCACGGTCCGGACACTGGCATCGAGAGCGCCGGCTTCGTGCCCGCCGGGTCGCGGTTCGAGGCCGTGCTGGCCGATCGGCGCACGCCGGGCAATCCTCATCCCGGCGATGACTTCGTGCTAGGGCTGAGTCACGCGGCGCTGGAGCGCGCGGGTGTGCGCGCCGGCGATCTGCTCGTCGCCTCGGAAGGGGGCGCCGTGACCATCGGCGTCCGCTGCGGGATGTCCGGCTGCCAGATTCGCCACGTCGCGGACGGCCCGGTGGTGGCGCACGCCGAGGGTCACATCGCCTTCCTCCGGCTCGGCTGAGGCGGCGTCGTCGGCCACGCCGTGCGCGTCGCGCCAGCGACCGACGGTCCGGCGCAAGCGCAGGTAGGCGACCGCACCGGGCGCCGTCGGCAGCCAGAAGGAGATCAAGCGGTAGGCGAGGACGCCGAGGATGGCCAAGGCGCCTGGCGACCCAAACGCGATCAGCGCCGCGATCATCCCGCCCTCGACGCCACCCACGCCTCCCGGCAACGGCAGCACGTTGCCGAGCTGGCCGACGAAGTAGGCCATGACGATCGTGGCCAACGGCGGCGGCGTCCCGAAGGCGTGCAGCGACGCCCACAGCGCCGCTATGTCGAAGCCCCAGTAGCCGGCCGCCCCGAGCACGGCCAGCGGGCGCCGGCGGACGAGCTCGGCCGCGATCCGGATCGCCTCGCGCAGCGCGGCCGGGGCCGCGGGCACGAAGCCCAGCGCCAGCGTGACGATGATCGCCGCGCCGCCGACTATGGCCGGCACCACGGTCAGCGTCCAGGGCGCGTTGCCTTCCATCAGGCCCGTGCGCAGCCCCAGGCCGACAACGACGAGCGTGAGCGCGAAGGCGCCGTAGAGGAGCAGCTCGAAGGCGAGCATCCTGCGCGCGATCAGCTTAGGTCGCAACCCGGAGGCCCGCAGGGCCCAGACGGTCAGGGCAACGCCGCCGGCGCCCGCGGTTGAGAGGAGCTTGGTGGCGACGGTTCCGGCCAGCGTGATCTGGTAGGCCTCGCGCCAGTCGATCCGCACGCCCTCGCAGCAGAACACCGAGCGGAACAGCAGCCCATAGGCGCCGAGCGAGGCTGTCTCGACCGCCAGCGCGAGCCCGATCCAGGCCGGATCGGCACCGCGCAGGCGCGACAGCGTGCCTGACAGCCCGCGGATCTGCGGCACCACGAACAGGACGAAACCGATCAGCGCCGCCCCCGACACAGCGATCGCGACGGCCCGCCGGTGGCGCCCCAGGAAGTCTCGGACGCCGGCCAGCAGAGAGGTCGGGCCGCGCACTGCGGATGCCGTGGGCATCGCTACACCTGCGAGACCTCGACAGCGACGCCGACTCTCGGTTTGCGCTCGGCGACTCCCTCGCGCTCGGTGGCGCCCTCGCGCTCGACATCCCCGGTCTCGGTCTCGGCTTGATCGTTCTCGGCCTGCTCGCGGGCGGCCTCCTGCGCGCGGACCGGCGCCGGCATCAGGCTGACTGCGAACAGCACGAGCACGAACGCGAGCAACCGGCCGATGACCGTCGGTGCGTCCTTGCCCAGCGGATCTCCGAACACGATCACGCCGCCCGCGATGCCGAGCAGGTTGGCTGCCGTTGCCGTCGCCGCGATGACCGCCACGGCTTCGCCGACCTGCAAGCTGCGTGCGGAGGCGTAGAACGCGGCCAGCCCGGCGACGAGCCCGGCCAGTGTCCATGGTCCGACGATGCCGAGCACGCCATGCTGGCCGCTGGTCAACGCCTTGATCGACACGTCGGAGACGCCGAACATGATCCCGGAGGCGATAGCCAGCATCAGGCCGTGGTGCCGGCGCAGCGCCTCGAGGCGATGGCCGAACGCACAGCCGACGCCGAGCCCGAGGCAGACGACGTCGAATCCGATGATCGCCGGGATCCCGTAGCTGGAATGGTCGTTCTCGTTGTGGGCCGTGACCGCCAGAACGGCCATGCCCAGCCCGAGGATGATCATGCCGAACCACTGTCGGCGGCTGAGCTTGAAACCGAAGAAGCGTTCGGCGATCAATCCCAGCGTGACCAGCCCGCCCGAGATGACGGCCTGCGCCAGCGACAGCGGCGCCAGGGCCAGCGCACCGACGTGCAGCAGCCAGGCCAGGACGGCGACCAGCCAGCCGAGCGCGAACCAGCGCGAGCGGAACAGCGCCACCGCCGTCTGCACGGGATGACGGATGTCGACGTCGCGCGACTGCACCGCCCCCTTCTGCTTCCACAAGCCGCCGAGGCTCGCTCCGGCCGCGCAAGCCAGGGCAAGAAGAAGACCGATCACAACACGTGCATGCACCCTGTGATCCCCCTGTCCACACCGTCAGCAGGCGAAACCCGCCGCGCCCGATGATCTGACAATCCGTGCTTTGTACTGAGCCTGCAGAGTCGTGCGTACGGTGGCCGCGGGGGCCTCAGCGAGCGATCATCTTTAGTGCAGGCGGACTTGATCCGTAGCGGGAAAGCTAGCTCCCCACTGCACCCTCGGTCGCGCGCCGGTTCCCTGCCCCGGCGCGCGACCGTTCATTTTTGCCAGCGGCGCTACTCGAGCGA
>JBJMLD010000076.1:0-19979 GCA_045805545.1 Solirubrobacteraceae bacterium
CCGAGGCCCGTCGGGTGTCGGGTTCTCAACCCGCTTCTCCAAGCCAACGACATTGGTGTAGAAGTCGAGCGCCTTATCCTGGTCGCTGACGAGCACGCTCGTGTAGAAGACCTTCTCGAGCATTGTCGTTCCTCCGTTGGTCGTGGGTCATCACTTCCACGACAACGGGCGAGCACTAAACGTGACATGAACGCTGGCACTACCGGCGGTGGCGGGAACCGGAAGCGCCGAACGACTTGGCGTGCGGCGGGATTGCTCCGGTCAGCCTCTCGGGCCAGAACGGGATGAAGTTGCCCCCGCCTAGGGAATTGGGAAGTGCGTCGGCCGCGGCGTTCAGCCGGTTGGCAGTAGTGGCCTTGCCCCAACTGCCCCTCGCCACGCGGGACTCGAGAGCGTGGAGGCCGGCGATGAGATCGGCGGGAGTGAAGTTGCAGTGTCCCCGGGCCTGGACGAATGCCTGACGGAGCAGGTCGCTATCCCCGGCACGGACTACCAGCTCGTGGTAGTAGCGCTCCTGCTGGACGGGCACCAGCTGGTCGGAGATCGTGTGGAGGTCAAGTTCCGGGACCTGCAGCCGCCCGGTAGGTACGGAAGTCCGCGCCAGCCATCGATACGCCGCTTTGTCCGGCCTCAAGTTGGCGTTGTCCCGGAGTACTTTCAGATCGCTGCGCAAGCTGAGCCCAGCCTCGTTGTAGAGCGCGCGGACCTCGGGGTAGTAGGACGAATCGTGCAGCAGCCGGGCGAAGTCGACGCCGATCGTGCCGCTGCCCTCGCCGCCGGCGGCCGCCTCGATCTGGTCGCGACCTTCGACGATGAAGGTGAGTGCATTGAACGGCCCGGATGTGAAGTAGTCGTCGTACTGTCCTTGTTCCTGGCCTACGTAGTCGTACAGGCCGGGAATCGTTGCGCCACCCCACGGCGAGACGTTTAGGAATGCGCTGACGAGCGCGAGCCGGGCGCGACCCTCCGGCGTGCCCTGAGCCGCCTGCGCGGCGGCGAGTAATTTGGCAGCACTTGCGGCGCTGTCGGCGAAGCCCTGTGACGGGCCATTGACGAAGTTTGTGAGCTGGATGTTCTGGTTGGGGGCGAGCAGTTCCCTAAGCGCGTACTCGCCGTCGAGCTGATACTGGTTGAGGTTGTTGGCGCCGGCGACGATGCCGCACGTCGTCAGCGCACCGTCGAGTCGCCCGTTGGACGTCTGATCCTCGAGCGCGCTGATCAGCCCGCCCATCGACGTGCCGAATGCGTACACCTTCCTGGGTGAAGCCGGTAGGACCGTCCGCTTGACCGTCGCGGCCGTTTCGAACTGATCGCGCACCGCGCTGCCGAGTGCCCACCAGGATCCGTGCGGGTCATACGAAGAGCCGGCCATCGCATATCCCATGCCCAAGACAGCCTGCTGCGTCGTCGGATCCGGAGCGTCCGCGGCGTTGAGTGGACCGTATCCATGGCTATAGAGCAGCAGTGTGCCGTTCCAGTTGACCGGAACGTCGGCGATCCAAGTCGCGCCGTCCGGCAATGTGCCGGTGAAATGCCCCTGGGCTGGCGAGGCCGACGCCGATCCCGCGGCGAGCATCGAGCCCACGCCCACCAGCGTCAGGATCAGCGCCAGCGCGATCCGAAGTCGCCGCACCCTACGTCCGCTCATGTGATCCTCCCTCGGCATGCAAGCGGCTGTGCCGCTCGGCTCTAAAGCTCTCTCGCGGGCGGCGAGATTACTCCTTTGTCAAGCTGCTTGTCAACGGGGTTGGCAACGCTGGGTTTTCACGTGAGCCACGCGGTATGTTTGGCGTCGATGAAGTCCGCCGCCGCCCGCCTTCCTACGCCTGACCCGGGACCGGTGGCGCCCCGCGTGGGCTACCTCATCTACCGCGTTGAGCGGCGACTACGAGCGCGTCTCGATGAGGCTGTCAACGCCCACGGTGTCACCACCACCGAGTACGTGGCACTCAGCATCCTGCGTGATCGCGACGGCCTCTCCAGTGCACAACTCGCCCGTTGGGCGTTCGTCACTCCTCAAGCCATGAACCTCGTCGTCGCCGCGCTCGAGCGGCGAAAGCTCGTGCGCCGCCGCCCTGACCCGCGCCGCCGACGTGTACTGCGTATTTCGGTCACTCGCCAAGGTCTGGAAATCCTCGAGCGCTGCGATCGCTCGATGGACGTGATCGAGTCAGACATGCTCCGTGGACTCGACGCCGAGACCTTGGGCGTGGTTCGTGCGGCTCTCTCCTCGTGCGCTCACTCGCTCGAGGCCACCCGACCACTGCCCTGAAGCAGCGCCCCAGCGGCGGTCGATGACGATGCGCCGTTGCTAGGTTCGATCCCGGCGATGCGATCGCAGGTTGTCAATCATGAGATGCGCGCGTACTACGACGACCGCGCGGGCGAATACGACGACTGGTGGCTTGGGACAGGCCTGTTCGCCAGGCGCAAGCGTCCGGGATGGTCGGCCGAGGTCGGCGAACTCGTCGAGGTACTCCGCGATCTCCCTCCAGCTCGGGTCCTTGACGTGGCGTGTGGAACGGGCTTTCTCACCCGTCACCTGCGGGGCGATGTAGTCGCCATCGATCAGAGTTCGAATATGACGCGGCTCGCAGCCAGGCGTATGCCCAGTGTGTCGGTTCGGCTCGCAGATGCCGTCCCCCTGCCGTTCGAGGAACGCGAGTTCGACCGCGTGTTCACGAGCCACTTCTACGGCCACCTGCTGGAGGATGAATGCGAAGAGTTCTTGGCGGAGGCTCGACGTGTCGCTCCCGAGCTCGTGCTGGTCGATTCAGCACGCCGAGCGGACCTCGAGCCTGAGGTGTGGCAGACACGGGTGCTCAATGACGGCTCAACGCATCGCGTGTACAAGCGCTACTTCGAAGGCAACGAGCTCGCCGCTGAACTTGGGGGCGGTCGCGTCCTGCATGACGGCCGTTGGTTCGTGGTCGTCGTCTGCCCGTGATCGCTGTCGTCCGCTGAACAGCGACGAGCGAGCTCGCCGATCGCCATCCCGTCCGAGTTCGCTTGACTTAAAGCCAACTTGAGGTGCCAAGGTAGCAGCGCGGAGACCGACCCTCCGATCGCACCGATGCCGAGCTGCGCGCTCGACCCGACCGCCGTACGAGAGCAGTACGCCCGCTACCGGCGACTAGCGGCCGCGATGACCTGTCTCGAGCGCACCCCGGAGACGATCAGTGTGCAGTTCGACGAGCTCCTTGACCGCGACCTTCTCTCAACGACGCTGGCTGTCGAGCGCGCGTGCTGCCCGTTCTTCGTCTTCGATTTCAGCGACTACGACCGGCGCCTGAGAATCGGGGTTCGCCAGCCCCAGCAATCCCGAGCACTCGATGCCATGGCCGCAGCGTTCACGAGAGGCTGAGCATAAGCTCAAGCGTGGATCGCGATGACACCCGGAAGAGACGACACCGAGGAAACGGTCAACCATCCGTTCTTCGCCCGCGGCTACCTGCGGATGACCTCGAGCCGAGAGTCGCGCGGCGAGGATGAATATCGCCGCAAGCTGCTCGCGGGCCTGAGCGGTCACGTGATCGAGGTCGGGGCCGGCAACGGCCTGAACTTCACGCGCTACCCTGACTCCGTCGCGCGAGTGCTCGCCGTCGAGCCCGAGCCACTCCTACGAACGGCGGCGATGGAAAACGCTCGGCAGGCTCCTGTCCCTGTCGAGGTGGTCGACGGCGTCTCGGGGGATCTCCCGGCTGCCGATGAGTCGTTCGACGCCGGCGTGGCTTCGCTGGTGCTGTGCTCAGTGCCCGACCAGCGGCGCGCGTTGGCGGAATTCAGGCGCGTTATCCGTCCCGGCGGGCAGCTCCGCTTCTACGAGCACGTGATCGCTCATCACCGCACAGGCGCGCTCGCCCAGCGAATCGCCGACGTCGTCTGGCCCAAGCTCGGCGGAGGCTGCCATCTCAGCCGCGATACGGGCCAAGCGATCCAGGACGCAGGATTCGTGATCGAGAAAAACGAGCGCTTCCAGTTCACGCCCGGCGCTCCAGTCCCGGCGATCCCGCACATCCTCGGCATCGCCACGCGGCCATAGATCTACGAACATCGGCCGATCACCGCGTCGTCGGCGCGTCATCCGCCCCGTTCGGGCAGGACGATAAGCAACAGTCCGAAGAGCGCCAGGACCATCCACGCGGCGACATACAGGAACGCAGCGGTCGGTGAGATCGCCGTCCACAGGACTCCCGCGATCGCGCTGGCGGCGAGGTTGCCGATGGCTTGGAACGCCGCGAGCAGACCGAACGCCGAGCCGCGCAGTCCTTCTGGCGCGAGTCCGGCGACGGCCGCGGTCTCAGCGGTCTCGGCGCAGCCGATCCCGATGCCGGCGAGGATGAACCCGCCGGCGAGCAGCACGAAGCTCTCGCCGGTGAACGCAAAGCCGATATAGGCGATCAGGAAGCAGCCGGCTCCCAGGCCGAGGACACGTAGCTGGCCGTGGCGGTCGCCGACGTGCCCGGCCGGAACGCTGGCGAGCGTCGCCGCGAGGTTGTAACCGGTGTAGAGCACGAGCGCGAGCTGCGCAGCGGAGGTGCGTCCGCGGTGCGGCTCCAGGAGCTCGGTGGCGCGCAGGATCAGGAGCGTCGCGGCGAGGTTGCCGAGCTCGAACGCGGCCGACGCCGCGAGCAGCCGACCGAGCCGCCCGTGCAGCAGCGCGCGAACGTGCAGTCGGATCGGCTGGCGCTGTCGCACGGTCGGCAGCGCCGTGTGCCGAATCGCGTAGATGATCGCCAGCGCCGCGAGGAGGCCGGGGATGATCGAGAGCAGGATCGCCGAGCGCACGCCGATCAGTCCGACCAGCGCGAGCGCGAGCAGCGGACCACCGATCGCGCCGAGATTGTCCATCGCGCGCTCAAAGCCATACGCCCGGCCATACGCGGTCGCCGGAACCACGTCGGCCAGGAGCGCGTTTCGGGCCGGGACGCGCAGGCCCCTCGCAGCCCACGCGCCGGCCCGGAGCACCCCGACTTGCCAGACCGCCCCCGCCGCCCCGATCAACCCCGAGAGCAC
Organism: Solirubrobacteraceae bacterium; assembly: GCA_045805545.1. Lineage (GTDB taxonomy): Bacteria > Actinomycetota > Thermoleophilia > Solirubrobacterales > Solirubrobacteraceae > Palsa-465. Next base: position 5,017 of record JBJMLD010000076.1, read on the forward strand.
CGCCGTCGTCGCGTAGCCGCCGACGGCGACCGATCGCCGGCGAGTCGGATCATCGGCAAGCGCGCCGCCAGCGAGCCGCGCGGCTCCCGCCAACCCGTCCGCAATCCCCTCAATCACCCCGAGCGCCGATGCCGGCGCATGCAGCGTGCTCGTCAGCAGACTCGGCAACAGAGCCGTCGGTACCTCGTGGCCGAGATCCGACAAAAGGCTCGCCGTGCCGATCCCGCGTACCCCGGGGTCAGCCAGCCGTGCTCCCCGAGCGCGCGAACAGCAGTCTCAGGCTCAGTGCTCACGCATCCATCCTCGCAAGGGCCGGGCAACAGGTGACTGATGCCCGCGGAGCGAGCCATGCCCCAGAATGTTGCGAGGTGATGGACAGACCACTTCGGGCAGATGAGACGGATCACCCAACGCTGCGTACCGGCTTGCGGCGCGCATTAGCCACGACTGTGGCGGCGGCGCTCGCGGTGACCGCTGGGCTGATGGTGAGCGCATGCGCTAGCCAGCGCTCGAGCGGCACGCGTGATGCCGCCGCGGCCGGGGGCGACGCGTCGCGCGCAGCGCGCTCATCGCCTGGCGTTGCGCCGGTGCGCGCCCATCCGCAGGCCGTCGAGCCGACGGCTGGCATCGCTGCCGCATCGGGCGGCGCAGAAGCCCCGACCCCGGTCGGCGATCCGCAGGCCCACGCCCCCTCATTGGCCGAGGTCAAGCGCGAGCTGAGGATCCTGAACCGCTGCGGAGGCGCGACGAGCAGCGCCTTCGCCCAACCGGTGGTCAAGGCGACCGGCCCGGGTTTCACGCCCGATCCGGGTACCAGCCAGACTCAAGGACAGCTGCCGATCCTGACCGCGCGCCTCGACGCCCTCGGCAAGGCGCTCGGCGTGACTATCTACGGGATCAGCGGCTACCGCACACCCGCGCACAGCGTCGCGGTCGGTGGGTTCGCCGACGACCCGCACACACGCGGCCAAGCCGAGGACATCGGTGTGGGCAGCCTGCTGCGGTCGAGCGCCGCGCAGATCAGCGAAGCGCAGCTCGCCCAGTACGGCCTCTATCGACCATTCGATCCGTCAAACGACCCCAACAACTCCGAGGTCAACCACATCCAGCTGATCCCGGCCAGTGGCGCACAGTCGCTGGCTCAAGCGACGACTTCGTGGAGCCCGGATCCCAGCTGCCAGTGATGCCGCTCAGCGGTACTCGCCAGAGTCCGCTGACTATGGCCGGGGCGCGCCGCCGTACTGTTCGTCGGTGACGTGCTCGCCCCACGTGACGACGTTGCCGTTTTCGTCCTGTTGCTGCATGGCGACGTGGATCATGAATCGGTCCGGGGTGGCGCCGTGCCAGTGGTTCTCCTGGGGTTCGAAGAAGACTCGGTCGCCGGGGCGGATGACTTCGATCGGGCCGCCCTCGTGCTGGCACAGGCCGATGCCTTCGGTCACGAAGATCGTCTGGCCGTGCGGGTGTGTGTGCCAGGCCGTGCGGGCGCCCGGCGTGAAGTGCACGTTGGCGGCCGCGAACGTGGATGTGCCGTCGGGGGCGGCGACGGCATCGATGTAGACGTCGCCGGTGAACCAGTCCGCCGGGCCCTTCTGGGTCTCGATGCTGCTGCGCGTGATCTTCACTGGTCTCGCCTCCGTGGTCGTCGAGAATGGAATGGCGCGGTCATGGAGTAACCATCACTTTGATCGACTCGCGGTCGGCCATCGCGCGGTAGCCGTCAGGGACGCCATCGAGGGCGACGGTGCGGTCGAACACGCGACCGGGGTGACGCACGCCGCCAACGGGACCTGATCGCGAACGCCGATCGTAACGAGTACTGACGGCTCGTCGGAACGATCATCGCGTCACCGCGACTCACGGCTTGATCGGCTGGCAGCCGTAGCCTCCGCCGGCTTTGGTGCACACACTGGTCTTCGTGAACCTCACAGTCGCCTGCCAGCTGAGTGTGTGTGAGCAGGTGAGGCCCGGCTGGTTCACCTGACACACGCCTGGGAGCGCCGGGTTGTGCAGGTTCACGGTGAACGAGTCGGCCGACTCCTGGCTCGGCGTCACCGTGATCGAAGCCTGATTGGCGTTCAGCTGGGTGATGTCGCCCAGGCCGAGGTTTCCGTTTCCGACGAAGGGTGACGTGCCCCACCAGGAATCAAGGCGCGAGCAAGTCACGCTTTGGGCGTTCTCCAACAGGTCAGTGAACACGGTGAAGCTGAGCGGCAGCCCGGCCGCTGTCGCGGTTCCCGGCTTGATGGAGTGTAACGAGGCGGGGTCGACCGTGCCGACGCAGTCTGCCGTCTGGGTGCCCTGGTTGTCGGTGTGGTGGCCGACGAAGTGAATCGGACCTCCCATCGAGCCGGTCTGGGCGCCGAACTCGGACAGCCACGGACCGCCCGAGCTCGGCAGCGGGAAGTCGTGCCATACCGCCGAGAACGTGAGCGGCTGCTGCGTGTCGCCACGCCCGGTGTCGAAGGCATACGTCGTGTTGTCATTGCTCCCGCCGCTGACTGCGTCGTCCTCGTGGTAGTAACCCGTGCCGTTCAACTGCACCGTGTATCCGTATGTGGGCGGCACGGTGTTGAACGTGAGCGAGTCAGCGCCCTTCCCCTGTCTCGACTGAGTCGTGACGCGAGCCGTCGCCGCACCGTGCCCCGGCGCGGTCAGCGACAGCGCGATCGAACGACCGGGCTGGAAGGATCCCGACCCGGGTGCGAGCGCGCCTGCGTCGACAATCGCGGTGAACCTCCCCGCCGCCAATCCCTTGCCCTTCTGCGGCGGACCGGTGACCGTGGCGGTGAGAGGCAACGTCTCGCCAGGGCGCACGTTCGTTGTCGGCGCCGAGAGCCCGACCTTCACGCAGTTGTTCGCGGTCTGCCAGTACGCCTGGGCTTCCTTGTAGAGGTCGGCCACCTCGAGCGCCTGGAACGCGAAGAGCTTCCGCGTCATGTCCCACAGCCCCGGGGCGGTGTCGTCCTGCCAAATGATGTGTCCGAGGAATGTCATGGCCGTGGCCCGGCCGCCGAGGGACGCATCGAGAACGCCGGCTTGCGGGTGATTGGGGTCGATCCCGTCGGCGTGGCCGTTGATCACGTAGAGCCGAGGTGGCTCCTCCGAGTAGAGCTTGCCGTCGTCCCCGCGGATGCCGCCTTCGACCAGCACCGTCGTGTTCAGCTTGACGTCGAACGTCCGCACGATTCCCTGGTCGTCGACGTGCCCGAGATAGGTCCAGCGCATCCTGATCCGGGCATTGGCCACGGCCGAGCCCTCGTGTGAGCTCGCCCGGAACGTGAGTTCGTAGTCATTGGCGCCATCTCCCGGCACGGTTCCATCCGAGTCTGGACAGCGGTCAACGAGCATCTTGATCCGCTGGGTGAGGCTGATGCCCCCCTCGGCCTTCAGCCCGTCGGTGACGATCTGCTTGGTGGCGTCGACCGTGGCGGTCGTGTCTTGTGTCCCGATGCGGTCCGGGGCTTCGGTCGACCCTCCGCTGACGTTGGTCGTCCACCCGGCAGGGCCCTGCCCGCTGCTTGCGGCCGCGAGCCTGCCGGAGAGCCCGAGACGCTTCATCAGTGCCTGGTCGGCACGCTGGAGGGCGACGCGGCTCGCCGCGTTGTGGACCGCGGCCGGCACGCCGTGGCGCAGTGGCGGCGCAACGTGTCGCAGCCCCCGGCGCGACAGTGGCCGCGGCGGGTCAGACAGAGCTCCGGTCCAAGCAAGTTGCTCCAGTCCGGCCAGCACGTCGCCGTGTGGCGCGGTGAGCTTCGCGACGCATTGTCGGTTTACGGTGTGAGTCCCCCTCGGGCATGTCGGCCGCCGTGATGCACGTGTGGCGGCGGTACCCGCGCCGGCGACCGCGGTGAGCGTGACGACCGCGAGCGCAGCGAAGACGCAGGCAGCGCGAAGCAACCTAGACAAGCCAACCTCCAAACTCCCCCGAGCCCCTACGTTTTGCCTAACCGGGCGCGCATGCTAGCAACGGCACGGCTGGTCACGCCAGGCGCGTCAGAGAGATCTGACCAGCTCGGCCCAGCCGGCTTCGAGCTCATCGCGCTCGAGGCCAAGGACGGTGCGCTGATACATCACGAGCTCGGGATCGAGCGCGGCCAGTAACACCGCGGCGAGATACGGGGCGCGCCGTTCGCCGCACAGCTCGGACAGCAGCGACATCACGTGGGTCCGGTAGGCGATGTACACCGGATGGTCGTACTGGAGCGCGCGGCTTCCAGGCATAGCCGCCGCCATCAGCGGGCCATGATCCTCGATCAGCTCGAGCATCGCGTGGCCGAACGCGATGAGGCGCTCGCGGGTCGGCGCTCCTGGGCCGAGCGGTACCGGGCCACGGATGAGCGCCTCCTGAAATGCACGCTCCCGATCGTCGATGAGCGTCCGGAACAAGCTCGCGCGGTCGCCGAAACGGCGAAACAGGGTGCCTTTGCCGACCCCGGCTTCGGCAGCGACCGCGTCCATCGTGATGCCGTCGGGGCCGCATTGGCCCAGCAGGCGTCGCGCCGCCTCGAGCAGCGCTTCCCGGTTTCGGACTGCGTCGGCCCGCTCGCGTCGCGGGGCGTCGACCACGGGCAGCTCCGCGCCGGGCAGGCCGGAGGCCATGGGAAGCCCCCGCGAAGGCGATTCGGTCGGGGTCACGGACATACATATGAGTATAACCGGACTGCGGTCCGATTGTGTGCTATAGTTGAGTCCACAACCGGACCAGGGTCCGGTTAGCCCCCAAAAACAACAGATATGAGATGAGGGACCAGATGTCAGCCACACAGATCACAACCAGCCCGACCGCTCTCCCCGCGGGCACGTACCGACTCGACCCGGTCCACTCGAGCGCGAGCTTCGCCGTCAAGCACATGGTCGTCGCGACATTCCGCGGCCGCTTTGAGGACTTCGACGCGACGCTGACGGTTGACGAAGCCGGTAACACGAGCCTGTCCGGTCTCGTGAAGGTCGCCTCGATCGAGCTCAAGGACGAGAACCTCACGGCCCACGTGGCCTCGCCTGATTTCTTCGATCTCGAGCGCTACCCGGAGATTCGGTTCGAGTCCTCGCAGATCGAGATCGCAGACGACGGACAGGTCAACGTCGTCGGCGAGCTCACAATCAAGGACCAGACGCATCGCGTCGAGTCGACGGGCACCATCGCCGGCCCCGCAGTGACGCTCGGCGACGTCACCAAGCTCGGCCTGACGCTCGAGACAGTCATCGACCGCACCCAGTACGGACTCAACTGGAACGCGCCGCTTCCCAAGGGCGGCTTCGCCCTCGCCAACGACGTCAAGCTCACCGTCGAGCTCGAGCTGGCGCGGGAGGAGGCGTAGACGATGCGGATCCTGGCGGTATCGGGCTCGCTGAGAAGCGGCTCCCACAACACCCGCCTGCTCCGGGTGGCAGCTCAGCAGCTGCCGCCCGGGGTGGAGCTTGAGCTCTACGACGGTCTCAAGCAGATCCCGCCATTCGACGAGGACGACGAGGCCAGCGCGGCGCCCGAGGTCGCGCAGTGGCGCACTGCGATCGAGGCAGCGGACGCGGTCCTGTTCGCCACGCCCGAGTACAACTCCTCGATCCCGGGCCAGCTGAAGAACGCGATCGACTGGGCGTCACGTCCCAAGGCGCAGGCCGCGCTGCGTAATACGCCGGTCGCCGTGATCGGCGCGAGCACGAGCATGTTCGGCGGCCTCTGGGCGCAAGCCGAGCTGCGCAAGGTTCTCTCCGCATCGGGCGCGCGGGTGCTCGACGCCGAGCTAGCCGTTGCCACGGCGCACGAGGCTTTCGACGACGACGCGCTCGCTGACCCCGAACTGGCCGACGCCCTGCGTGAGGTCGTGGCGGAACTCGTAGACCTGGCCGAGCAGCGCTCCGAGACCACCCGCCTGGCGGCGTAGCAGGGCAACCGCAGCGAGCAACCCCGCTGTCAGGCTGTTGTCAACGCGGAGGACTACCGTGATAACTGTGACCTCGGCCCCGCGCTATCGCTCCCTGATCCTTCAGTTCGTGCTGATCGCCGGCTTGCTCGGGCTGGTCGCGTTCGTCGTCTCGGGGGCCGTCCCGGGCTCGAGCGGTCGGCTGCAGCACACCTCGATCGCGTGGATCGGCGTCGCGGCGCTCGTCGAGCTGACCGCATGCGCCGCATATGCCTGGCTGTTTCACGGCGTCTTCTCACATGGTGATTACCGCGTCTCGCCCGTCCGGTCGACGCAGATCGGTGTCGGAGAACTCGCCGGGTTTGCCGTCACACCGACCGGTGCCGGTGGGCCGGCCTTGCGGCTATGGGCCCTGCTGCGAGGGGGCATGCCGTTCAGAGCCGTGATGACTCGCAGCGTGGTCCACTCGGTGGTGTTCCAAGTCCCTTACGTGGTGGCGTCGGTGCTTCTGGGTCTGGCCGCTGTGTTCGGTATCGGCGGCGGGCACGCGCCCACTGCCCTCGCGCTCGCCCCGATCGCGTTGGTCACCGGAGCTGTGCTGCTCGTGGTTGGGATCTCGAGGCTGTCTCGGCGCCCGGCCCGCGCGCACTCGCGCTGGCGGAAGACCGGGCGGGAGATCATCGAGGCGATTCCCGTCGGCGTGCGAGAGACGCCCGGGCGCGTGCGGGAACGGCCGTGGCTGGTCTTGGGCGCGATCGGCTACTGGACGGCTGACTGCGGGGTGCTCGTGGTCGCGTTCGCGGCCCTACACGGCTCCGCGCCGATTGCCGTGATCGTGCTCGCATACATGCTCGGGCAACTCGGCAACGCACTCCCCCTGCCGGGCGGCATCGGCGGAGTCGAGCCCGCCATGCTCGGCGTGCTCACGAGCTCAGGCGTAGATCCGGCTCTCGGCGGCGCCGCTGTTGTTCTCTATCGCTTCGTCTCCTTGGGCCTCCAGTCAGCCGCCGGCTCGCTCGCCATCGCGACGCTGATTCCGGCGTTGAACCGCGAGCGCCCACAGGTAGAACCGGCTCCCCGGCGCCGGCCCGAGCCGGCGACGGCGTAGCGCTCACTCGAGCCCAGCCGCCCCGACCCGGGGCCTTCATGCGCCTGCAGTCACGGCCTTCAGCTGGTCGAGCGACTCACGGATGAGCTGCGGGAAGGCCTCGTCGTTGCCTTCGTCGATCCAGCGCTCGAAGGCGACGCGGAAAACCGTCATCGCGACCTCAGCCGTCAGGCTCGCGGTTGGTTCCCCGACGCCTCGCTGGCGCAGAACTTCAGTCAACGCCGCCGACAGGGAGGCGAACTTGGTCAGCTCGCGCTCCTGCAGTTCTGGATTTGCGGTGATGATGCGTTGACGCTGTCGCGCCCTCGCGGCGTCCGGAAGCAGCGCGCCGGCGGCCTCGAGACCGGCGGCCGCCGCGTCGACCGGCCCGGCCGAGGTGGGCGCGTCGGCGACCGCGTCCACGAGCGCTTCCTGCAGCGCCTCTGAGCCGGCGAACAGGACCTCGCGCTTGTCGGCGAAGTGCCGAAAGAAGGTCCTCTCGGTGAGCCCGGCGCGTCGCGCGATGTCGGCCACGGTCGTGTTCTCGAATCCGCGCTCCGAGTAGAGCGCGAAGGCAGCCGCAGCCAGCCGGCCACGGCTGTCGGGTTCCCAGCGAGCCATGCCGGCAATTCTAGGTGATGTCAGTGGCTGTCATGCCATGCTACAGTGATGACAGTGACTGACATCAGCGCCGTGGTGGACACCGCGCCCGCCGCGACGCCCAACATTTCGGAGGTCTTCTCATGCGCGTATTCGTCACCGGAGCAACGGGCTTCATCGGCTCCGCGGTCGTACAGGAGCTCCTTGAGGCGGGGCACGACGTTGTCGGTCTGGCCCGCTCGGATGCGGGCGCCACGGCTCTCGCCGACGCGGGAGCCGACGTCCAACGTGGATCACTCGAGGACCTCGACAGCCTGCGGCGGGGCGCTGCAGCAGCCGACGGGGTCAGCCACACCGCGTACATCCACGACTTCTCGCAAATGCAGAACTCGGCGCACACCGATCGGCGCGCCATCGAGACCCTCGGAGCCGCGCTCGAGGGCACCGGCCGACCGCTCGTGATCACGGCCGGCACGGCGCTTGTCAGACCCGGACAGGTGCTGACCGAGGAGGACTTCGCAGATCCCGCCTCCGGGGCTCATCCGCGCTCGGAGAACGAGCGGCTGGCGCTCGCGCTCGCTGCGCGCGGGGTGCGCTCGTCGAGCGTGCGACCCGGGCCATCGGTACACGGTGAAGGCGATCACGGTTTCGTCCCAGTTCTCATCGACATCGCTCGCCGAAAGGGTGTCTCGGGCTATGTCGGCGATGGCTCCAACCGCTGGCCAGCCGTGCACCGGTTCGACGCCGCGCGCCTCTATCGCCTCGTCCTGGAGAAGGCGCCAGCGGGGTCGGTGTTTCACGCCATCGCCGACGAGGGCGTGCCGACGCGAGAAATCGCCGAGGTCATCGGCAGACATCTCGGCGTGCCCACAGCGTCGATCGCGCCCGAGGATGCGGCTGAGCATTTCGGCTGGATCGGCGCCTTCTTCGGCGTCGATGCGCCGGCGTCAAGCGCCCTGACCCAGCAGCGACTGGGATGGCACCCGACGCACCCCGGGCTGATCGCCGACCTCGAGGACGGGCACTACTTCCATCAGGCTCAGTCAGTAGCGGCGTGATGGTGGGCGGCCGCGAGGGATGTAACGGCGGGCAACGAGGCGTTAGTCGCTCGCATGCGTTCTTGGCGTTCGGCCCCGGCGGACGCACCCGCCGGCGGCGGCCCGCCCGCGGCCGAAACGACTGGCAGGATGCCGACCGTGAACGACTACACATGGACGAACGACCTCGAGCGTGTCGACCTGGACGAGCTCTCGAACCTCTACCGGATCGCGCCCCTCGGCGACAAACCACCGGATGCCTTGGCCAAGGTGTTCGGCAACAGCATGTACCGGTGCTTCGTGTTTGCCGGCGACGGGCTCGTGGGCGCCGGCCGCTGCCTGGCTGACGGCCTCGACTGTGCCTACGTCGCCGACGTAGCGGTCCATCCCGACCACCAGGGCCGTGGGCTCGGCAAGGCGATCATCCGCGAGCTCGTGCGCTCGGCCGAGCACCACAAGAAGATCATTCTCTACGCCAACCCGGGCACAGAAGGCTTCTACCGGCAGCTCGGTTTTCTGCACATGAATACCGCCATGGCCATCTGGCGCGACCAGGCGCGCGGGATCAACTCGGGACTTCTACGTCCACCTGAACGGGCGCCTTGAAACGCGCCCGTTCAGGGCTACGATCGCGACATGAGCTACCCCAAGGACCCGTGGCCCGGATGATCACCGGCGCCCACGCGATCATCCACACCAGCGATCCCGCGGGCACGCGCGCGTTCCTCAGCGACGTGCTCGGATTCGATTCCGTCGACGCCGGCGGCGGGTGGCTCATCTACGCCCTGCCGCCGGCCGAGTTGGCCGCCCATCCAACCGAAGGTCCGCAACGGCACGAGCTGTTCCTCATGTGCGACGACATCCACGCCACGATCGCGGAGCTCAAAGCCAAGGGCGTCGAGTTCATTGAGCCGATCAGCGAGGAGCGGTGGGGTTTGATCACCGCCTTCAAGCTCCCCGGTGGCGGCAAGCTGTCGCTATATGAGCCGCGCCACCCGAGCCCGCTGGCTCAGACGCCCGTCGAGGAGGACGGCGGCGCGGCATTGCCTTGAGCTGAATCGATCTGCGAGGTCAGCGTCGACGGGCTGGTGCCGCCCACAACGCGCAGCCTGGGCAGGAGAAAGCGATCTTCCTTGGGACTGGCCCACCCCGCCTCGAGCGTCGTCGCGCCAACGAAGCCGGCGGCTCGAACTGCGGTCGTCACGATCAGGTTGTAGCGGCCCGAGGCATAGCTGAACCAGTTCACCGGCACGCCGTAGCGCGACTGAAGCGCTTGCCGATCGCTCGTGATCTGCTGACGAGCCGCGGCATCGGGCAAGCCGGTCAGATCGGTTTGCGAGCCGCTCGCCGCGTCAAGCTCCCAACCCGCGCTGATCAGCCCGTGGATCTGCGAGTCGCTGAGCCCGCCATCGGCGGGAGAGCGACCGTTCGTGTCGACGTTCACGACACCGATCCAGCCCAGGCGCTTGAGCACCGGCAACGCGTTCACGAACTGGGAGGCGTAACCGCCATCGAAGCTGATGACGATCGGCTTGCCCGGTCCCAGCGACGTGCCATGGGTCCAGTACGCCTGGAGCTGATTCAGCGTCACCGCGTGCCACCCGCCGGCTTTGAGCGCGTCCATCTGAGCCGAGAACTCGTCCGTCGGTACGTAGAGATCCGGCGATGCGCCACTCGACGCCGGCACCGCGTTGATCACGTTGTAGGCCAGGATCGGGACGCTGGCCGTTCCCGGCGCGCCAGTCGTCTGCGCGGTCGACGTCCGCCGGCGCGAGGAGGTCGAGCCGTGGCCGCTCGCCGTCTTGTGCCGATGCGTGGTGCCTCCGCCGGTCGTCGAGAGCACGATCGCCACGGCCACGCCCGCAGCGGCGGCCAACGCGGCGACCGCGAGCAACCGCGCGGTCCAGGGGTTGCGCCGACGCTGGCGTGGTTGGTCGCGGCGACGGCCTTGCGCGTCGCGTACGTCCATTCGGGCCGCGACACTACAACCTCGCGCCGACGCTGAGCCGTGCCGGAGGCGGCGCGGCTCAGGGTACGGGTGGCGCCAGCGACGTCAGCCCGATCACGAAGTGAACGGGCATCTCGGACGGCGTATCGCCGTGCGAGACGAGCGCGCGTATGCGCCCGATCGAGGCTTCCTGCTCCTTGTGAGGCATCGCCGCGATCCAGCTGATCGAGCTGAGGTGGTCGACGATTCGTTCGGGCTCGGCGCGCTGCGAGGCGGTGACGCGAATCTCGCGCGGCTCGAGCCAGCCGCCGACGAGGCGGACTGAGTCCTGCCACGGCGGGCCGTCGAAATGCGGGTGCTCGGGGCGGCTGCCGGCCACCAGCGTCCCGAGCTCGTCCGCCCAGCTCGCCCCACTCCAGTCGGGAACCACCGACACGACAGCCAGCCCGCCGCCGGGCCGCAAAACGCGCCGGATCTCGGTCAACGCCCGCTCGCGGTCGAACCAGTGAAACGCGTCCGCCACGGTGACCGCATCCACCGAGGCATCGGGAAGCGGGATCGCCTCAGCGGTGCCTTCGTGCACACGATCGGCCCCCAACTGCCCGGCCAGCAGGCCGCGCAGCTCGGGCAGCGGCTCCACAGCGACCACGTCAAGCCCATAGGCCAGCAGCGCGCGCGACAGCTTGCCCGTCCCCGCGCCCAGGTCGAGGACCGGCGCTCCGGGAGACAGCTTCAGCTCGGCGGACAGCGCACCCACGGCGGCGGGCGGGTAATCGGGCCGACCGCGGTCGTAAACGTCGGCGACGGAGGCGAAACGCTGCGCGAGTGGGTGCAGCGCCAACGGCTCCTCATGCCTCATCGTGGCCGAGGATAGCGGCGGCCGGTAGCGTTCCTACTGTGACACGGGGCGCGCGTTCGCGAAGGAGGTGGACCGGGGGTGGCAACAGCCGCCGCTGAGTCGGCGGTCCCGAGCGCGACCGGGTCCGCGGAGGCGGCGTCAGCCGCGCCGCCGCGCCGTCGCGCGTGGCCGTACTGGCTCGCCGTTGGCGTGCTTGTCGTCGGCCTGCTCGTCACGGCGGGGCTCGTCGTGCTCACGCGCACGCTGTATGACCACAACGAGAAGCGGTTGCTCGATCTGCGGGTCCGGGAGGTTGCCGCGGTGCTTCAGACCGCGCAGCCGAGGGTTCAGACCCCGCTTGCCTCCGCCTCGGCTCTGGCCGACGCGACCGGCGGAGATGTGAGCAAGTTCAAGCGCTTCATCGCGCCGTACGTAGGATCGGGCGCCGCCTATCCGTTCGTAACGGTGTCGCTCTGGGATGTGCGCGCGCCGGCCCGCGGGCCGATCGCGGTCGTCGGACAGCGACCCGCGCTGCAGGTCTCCAGTCCGGAGGGCCGCGCTTTCCTGGCGCGCATCACGCGGACGCCGCGCCTGGCCGTGATCGGGCTCACGCCCCCGAGACTGATGCGCATCGGCTACGCGTACACCACGCCGGCCTTCGGCAGCCATTTCGTTGCCTACGGCGAGAGTGCTCTCCCAGCCGACCGCCGCTCGAGGCTACAGAGCAACACGGCCTTCTCCGACCTCGATTACGCGGTGTATTTGGGTAAGAACGAGGGCTCGTCGAGCCTGCTCGTCACAAGTCTCAGTCATCTACCGGTGCAGGGCCGGCACGGCAAGACGACCATCCCGTTCGGCAACACGGTCTTGACGTTGGTCGTGGCCCCGCACGAGTCGCTCGCCGGCGCGTTGCCACAGCGGCTACCGCTGATCATCGCGGTTGTCGGAGTTCTCCTGACGCTAGGCGGCGGCGTCCTGACCATCGGGCTGACGCGGCGCCGCCGCGCGGCCGAGGATCTCGCCCGGCGGCTGGAGCGGGCGTTGGCAGAGAACCAGCGCCTGTACGCCGAGCAGCGGACCATCGCGCAGACGCTGCAGCACGCCCTCCTGCCCGAGGAGCTGCCGCACATCCCGGGCGCCGAAGCGCGCGCGCGCTACGAGCCGGGTGAGCGCGGCGTCGAGATCGGCGGCGACTGGTATGACGTAGTCCCCCTCGGAGGGCGCCGGGCTCTCGTCGTCGTGGGCGACGTGTCGGGCCGCGGCGTGCGCGCGGCGGCCACGATGGCCGCATTGCGCTTCGCGATCTTGGCCTATGCCGCCCAGAACGATCCGCCGGCGACGATCCTCGGCAAGCTCTCGGACATCCTCAGCGTCGCCGACACCGGACACATGGCGACGGTTCTCTGCGCGCTGCTCGATATCGAGGCCGGCGAGATCACCGTCGCCAGCGCCGGGCATCTGCCGCCGCTGATCCTGAGCGACTCCCAGGGCCACTACGTGGAGGCGAAGATCGGCCTCCCGGTGGGCGTGCAGGCCGGCACGGAATACGTCTCGACAACGGTTCCGGCGCCGGCCGCCGGCACGTTCCTGGCCTTCACCGACGGGCTGGTCGAGCGGCGCGGCGAGAATCTCGACCGTGGACTTGACCGTTTGCGCAAGGCGGCCATCGGTGACCAGGGCGGTCTGGCGGAACTGCTCGGCCACCTCATCAGCCAGGTGCGGCCAGTTCCGTCCGACGATGACACAGCGATCGTGGGGGTGCGATGGGAGCCATAGACGACGGTGACGGCGCCGGCATGGCGTTCGACATCAAGACCAAGGACGGCGGCGCAACCGCCGTGGTCACGATCAGCGGCGAGCTCGACGTGGCCAATATCGAGCGGCTGGCACGCGCCGCGGCGCCGATGATCCAAACCCGCCCCGAGCACCTCGTGGTGGACGTCGGGCGGCTCGGCTTCGCCGACAGCTCGGCGATTGCCCTGTGGGTGCGCTGGGCCGCCGCGGTGGGCCAGCTCGAACTGCGCCATCCCGCGCCACTGCTGCGCCGGATCCTCAGCTCGATGGGGCTCGAGGAGAAGTTCGGCATCGGAGCTTGACCGACATCTGCCCCTGAAGGACTCGTCCAGCGGGTCCCCAGGCTGTTCGCCGCGGTCAGAAGCGATGAGTTTTCGCGCCTGCGCCTGTCTAACCCATGACGGCTCCGAACCGAACGCAGGGAAAGGAACGAACCTTCATGACCGCAGCAAGCTTTGAAACCGGCCGGTCCCGGTGGATCGCCTTGATCGTGCTCTGCATGGGATCGCTCATGATCGTGCTCGACACGACGATCGTGAACGTCGCGCTCCCCTCGATCCGGCAGGACCTCGGGTTCTCGCAGACCTCACTCGCGTGGGTCGTGAACGGCTATTTGCTCACGTTCGGGGGCTTCCTGCTGCTGGGCGGCCGGCTCGGTGACCACTACGGCCACCGGCGGATGTTCATCGGCGGAATCGCGTTGTTCACACTCGCTTCGCTGGCCTGTGGCGTCTCGATGTCACAGGGTTTCCTGATCGCCGCGCGCACGATCCAGGGCTTCGGCGGAGCGGTCGTCTCGGCTGTGTCGCTTTCGCTGATCGTCTCGCTGTTCACCGAGCCAGGCGACCGGGCCAAGGCGATGGGCTTCTTCGGCTTCGTCGCTGCCGGCGGCGGAAGCATCGGCGTGCTCCTGGGCGGGATCCTCACCGACGCCCTCAGCTGGCACTGGATCTTCCTGGTCAACGTCCCGATCGGCGTCGTCGTCGTCGTGGCCTCGCTGCGGGTGCTCCCGGCGAGCAGGGTGGCGGCCTCGCGTCCGCGCCTCGACGTCGCCGGCGCCGTGACGGTCACCCTGTCACTCATCCTGGCCACCTACGCGATCGTCAACGGCAATCAGGCCGGCTGGCTGTCGGGCCAGACCGTCGGGCTGCTGGCCGGCGCGGTCGTCCTGCTGGCCGCCTTCCTGGTCATCGAGGCGAAGATCGACTCGCCGCTGGTGCCCCTGAAGCTGTTCCGCCTGCGCAATCTGGCCACGGCCAACGGCGTCGGGGTCCTGTGGGCGGCGGCGATGTTCGCCTGGTTCTTCCTCTCGGCCCTGTATCTCCAGCTCGTGCTGGGCTACAGCCCGCTCCAGGTCGGCCTGGCGTTCCTGCCCGCGAACCTGATCATGGCCGTGTTCTCGCTCGGCGTGTCGGCCAAGCTGGTGATGCGCTTCGGCATCAAGGCGCCGCTTTCCTTTGGGCTAGCGCTGGCGGCCCTCGGACTTGTGCTGTTCGTCCGTGCCCCGGTCGACGGGCACTTCTGGAGCGACGTGTTCCCGAGCATGACGCTCCTCGGCTTCGGCGCCGGCATGGCGCTGAACCCGGTGCTGCTGGCTGCCATGGGCGACGTCCCCCAGAGCGACGCGGGATTGGCCTCGGGCATCGTCAACACGTCGTTCATGATGGGCGGAGCGCTTGGCCTGGCCGTCCTGGCCAGCGTCGCGGCCTCGCGGACCAGCCACCTGCTGGCCTCAGGCCATGCGCGCCCCGAGGCGCTGGTCGGCGGCTATCACGTCGCCTTCCTGATCGGCGCC